>JBFMFJ010000019.1:0-19925 GCA_040752235.1 Candidatus Zixiibacteriota bacterium
AGCAAGACCGGCCTTGACCGGCGGATTGGATTACTGCTTCTCGGACCATCCAAAAATATCGGTTTATTAATGTTTCTCTTTTTGCCGATGCTCGGAATCGCCTGTTCGTTCGTGTCCGAGCATGCCCTGATCGCCTTTATTATGCCGCTTTTCATGATGGTTTATATGACATCAATCCGGGCGGCCGGTGTCAAAAGGGATCGGGCCCTGGCGGTCATGTTCGTCCTGTCGATTTGTTTTGCGGCCAACTGCGGCGGTCCCGGCTCACCTGCCGCGGGCGGACGCAACGCGGTCATGCTGGGCATCCTGGGCGACTACGGCAATGCCCCTACATTTGGCCAATGGGTCAAATACGGACTGCCGTTCGTTCCGGTGATGGGACTTGTAATCGCGGCCTATTTCTATTTGACATTCCGGCGCAAATTGACAGTGAAAAAACTGAATGTCTCGTCGATAGTGCGTAACGCCTCGGATAAAATCGGCCCGATGAACCAGAAGGAATATATCACTGCTTTTGCCTTGATCGGTCTGATTCTTCTGTGGATATTCGGCAGCGATTTTCTGGGTATGGGCGGACCGGTTATCCTGTGCATCGTTTTCCTGAACATTTTCAGGATTCTGCGCTGGCGTGATATCGCCAATATTCCCTGGGACGTGGTCTTTCTTTATGCCAGCGCCAGTGCCATCGGTAAAGGTCTGGCGGTCACCGGCGGCGCGCTCTATATGGCCGACAGTTTTATCAGTATCCTGCCTGACTTTATGAAAAGCGGCGAGGGTCTGGCGGTGGCAGTCAGTCTGTTCACCGGCATTACCACCAATTTCATGAGTGACGGCGCCACCGTTTCGGCGATCGGCCCGATTGCTATTCCAATGGCGACCATTTCGGCATCCAATCCCTGGATGATCGGACTGGCGACCGCTTTTGCATCATCCTTCGCTCACATGTTGATCATCGGTACGCCCAACAATGCCATTGCTTTTGCCATGGCCAAGGACCCGATAACCGGGGAACAACTGGTAAAATTAAGTGACTTCTTCAAGCACGGATTTGTTATATTGCTTCTGTCATTTGCCGTGCTCTGGCTCTGGGTAATATACGGGTACTGGCAATTTCTGGGATTTTAGAAAACAAGGATTTGCGATATGAACGATAATATCAAATTGCTCATTGTCGACGATGAGGTGAAATTTCTCGATTCCATTGCGCAAAGGCTGGAATTGCGCGGGTTCGATGTCACCAAAGCCAAGAGCGGCATGGAGGCGATTGAAGCCGCCAAAACCGGCAAATTCGATCTGGCCCTGCTGGACCTTAAAATGCCCGGCATGGACGGCACTCAGGTGCTTGAGATTCTCAAGAAAGAGCACAAGTATCTCGAGGTAATTATTCTGACAGGTCATGGTTCGGTCGATTCGGCGGTGGAATGCACCAAGCTGGGAGCATTCAGCTATCTGCCAAAGCCGTATGAGCTGGAAATGCTTCTCGAGAAACTGAAAGAAGCTTTTCAGGAACGATTGCGCAAAAAATTCGAGACCGACCAGGCCAGGATGGATAAAATCGCCAAGCTTGCGACCGGATCCAGCCCGCTGGGAATTTTGCGTGAATTGAGAAAGCTCGACAACGAAGAAAAATAGGTCGTAATCTTAGCAGATTCGCGGCAGTTGTTCACCGCTGAGCATATCGATTATCCGTTCGGCGCCGATGATACTTTTCATTGTCACGATGCCGCTGCCTTTATCGCTTACTTTTCCTATAATCGCGGCCTCCGGCCAATGCGATTTACCATGCAGAATATCAATAACTTTGCCGGCGTCTTTTTTTGGTACAAAAATAACCATGCGGCCCTCGTTAGCGACATAAATCGGATCGAACCCAAGAATTTCACAGGCTCCGCGCACCTGATCACAGACAAGAATTTTAGACTCTTCAATTGTAATATGATGTTTCGAGGTTGAAGCAATCTCGACCAATGAAGCGGCCAGCCCGCCCCTGGTCAGATCGCGCAGACAATGAACATTGATTCCTTTTTCAAGCAGCATCATCACCGTCGCCGCCAGCGGAGCGCAGTCGCTTTCGATGGTGGTTTCGAAGGCGAGTCCCTCACGGCTGGCCATTATGGCCATCCCGTGTCTTCCAATATCGCCGTTGATAATAATAGCATCGCCGGGCTGCACCGATGACGGCGCAATGGTTAAATTATGCTCGATAATCCCGATCCCGGCGGTATTGATGAACAACCCGTGCCCGCGACCTTTTTCGACGACCTTGGTATCGCCCGTGACAATGGAAACTTTGGCCTGATCGGCTGCTTCCTTCATCGAAAGAGCAATCTTCCACAGGGAATCCATGGAAAATCCCTCTTCGATAATAAACCCGGCGCTAAGGTACTTTGGTCGGGCTCCGCACATGGCCAGATCATTGACGGTGCCATCGACGGCCAGTTTGCCGATATCGCCGCCGGGGAAAAAGATCGGATCGACCACATACGAATCGGTGGTGAAAGCAAGGCGCGGGGCATCAACCTTCAAAATGGCCCCATCATGCGTGGTTTCGAGAGCGGGCCCGGCAAAAGCGGCGGCGAAAATTTTGTCTATCAACTGATGCATCAATCGACCTCCGCCGCCATGCGCCAGCAGAATACGAGGATATTCGGAAATCGGTATCGGGCAGGTCAAACCCTGAAATTTTTTATCATTCATCGCATTTTATCCCATCTTGTCGCCCAACGATTCCGGGCCTGTTTTACGATAACGATAATATGCGGCACAGGCGCCTTCCGATGATACCATGGTTGCCCCCAGCGGATGTTCGGGGGTGCATCTGGTTCCAAAAACGGAGCATTCGAACGGTTTCTTTTTGCCTTTAAGGATCAGACCGCTGATACATTCGGTGGATTCATCGGCACACAATCCCTCCAGTCTGAAACGCCTGGCGGCATCGAATTCACGATACTTATCTTTCAGAGCCAGACCGCTTTTCGGGATTACGCCGAGCCCGCGCCACTTGCGATCGATTACGGTGAATACTTCACTGATAATCTTTTTGGCTTCAAGGTTTCCCTCGCGGCGGACGGCGCGGCGGTATTGATTTTCCACTTCGGCCCGCCCTTCCTCAAGCTGGGCGATGGTCATATAAATACCCTGAAGAATATCAATCGGTTCAAAACCGGTCACGACAATCGGAATCTTGTATTCAGCGACGATTTTCTCATAATCATCGTACCCGACGACGGAGCAGACATGTCCGGCAGCCAAAAAGCCCTGCACATTGTTTTCGGCGCCGCTCAAAATCGCCTCCATAGCCGGCGGAATAAGCACCTGCGCCATGAGTATCGACAGGTTTCTTATATTCAACTGTTTTGCCTGATAAACCAGCGAGGCATTGGCCGGTGCGGTCGTTTCGAAGCCGATACCGAAAAAGACCACTTCTTTTTCAGGATTCTCTTTTGCGATTTTGATGGTGTCGGTCGGGGCATAGACGGTGCGGACATCACCCCCCTCGGCCCGGACTGAAAGCAAATCTTTGCTGCTTCCCGGTACACGAAGCATATCGCCGAATGAACAGAAAATTGTATTCGGTCGCGAAGATATAGTGACCGCCATATCGACCAGTTCAACCGGTGTTACACAGACCGGGCATCCGGGGCCATGAAGCAATTCGACCTTTTTGGGCAGAAGCTGATCGATACCGCTTTTGAGAATGGCATGAGTCTGCCCACCGCACACTTCCATAATCGTCCAGTTGCGGGTCGTTATCCGGGCGATCTGCCGGACATAGCGCGCAGCCGCCACCGGATCGCGGAATTCATCGATATACTTCACGATTCCTTGTCCTCGGAATTCCCCAGCTCCTCGATCTGACGAAGATATTCGAAAGTTTGATTGGCTTCCTCTTCATTGACTGAACTGATTGCAAAGCCGGCATGCACCAGGACATAATTTCCAATCCCGGCTTCCGGCACCAGAGTCAGGTTAATCTCCTTAAGAACGCCGCCGAAGCTGACTTTCCCCAGCCGCATGAGAGCGTCATCTGATTCGATACTGACAATTTTTCCCGGTACAGCAAGACACATATCACAATTCCATTACAATGTCACCGGCCGCCGCCATAATCTGCCCGACGGCAATACCGCCGTCATTGGGCGGGATACGGCTATGCCGGTATGGTTTAAAACCGGCCGACTCCAGACAGCCGAGGGTTCTTTCGGTCAAATATTTATTCTGGAAACAGCCGCCCGTCAATACAATATTTTTCTCTCCGGCTCTTTCCGCCACCGCTAATATAATATCTGCAAGCGTATTTTGAAACGTCGAAGCGATTTCTCCGGCGGTTACTCCATTTTTGGTATCTTTCATAATTTCGAGAATCATCGGCTGCCAGTCGATTACAATTCTCGCTTGTCCCGACTGCAAGCCAAAGGAATATGACCGGCCGGAAGGGCCGGAATCGGACGCAAATTCAAGCATCATGGCCGCCTGGCCTTCATAGCGCGATACCTGGCAGATATCCAGGATTGATGAAACGGCATCAAAAAGTCTCCCGGCGCTCGAAGTCATCGGTGTATTGATATTTTTTCCCAGCATCGTCTTAAGCACCTCTGTGTCGGAATTCTCGAATGCCATGAGCGGGGCCAATTCCTTCATTTTGAATAGATCATTGCCGTAGATTTCAAACAACAGGCCGAGGGCAGAGCGCCGCGGTTCGCGGGCGGCATAGTCACCTCCGGGCAGAGGGAAGAGTCGAAGATGCGCCAGGCGCCTGGCTGTTTTTCCGTTTATCAAAATAAATTCACCCCCCCAGATAGTCTTATCCGTCCCAAGACCGGTGCCATCCCATGAGACACCCAGCACAGGCGCATCCAGATGATTATCGGCCATACATGACAGAACATGGGCGACATGATGCTGAACCTTTTTGACCGGGAGCCCGGTGTCGCCGGCAAAACGGGTGGAGAGATAATCAGGGTGAAGATCGGCCACAACAATCTCCGGTTTGAATTCATAAATATTCGAAAGCGAGGCGGACACTCTTTTCATAGCCTCGAAAGCTTCAGCTGTTTCCAGATCGCCGATATGCTGGCTGGCGAAAACAAGGCTCCCCTGAGCTATGGCAACCGCATTTTTCAAATGAGCGCCGACCGCCATGCAGGAAGATACATGATTGGCCAGATTCACCGGCACCGGCGCATAGCCTCGGGCGTTACGCATTACGGTCGGCCGGCCGTTCATCATGCGGACAATAGAATCATCCATCTGCCGTGCAATAGGCCGGTTATGCACCAGAAACAGGTCGGCGATATCACCCAGCCGCTTCAAAGCTTCATATTCATTGATGCAAATCGGTTCATCGGACAGGTTGCCGCTGGTGGCGACAACCGGGAGTGCCAGTTCCGCCATCAGCAGATGGTGCAGAGGGGTATAGGGCAGCATCACACCCAGATAAGGATTCCCCGGCGCCACGGAAGCGGCGATATCGGAATGCGCATTCCGGCGTAACAATGTTATCGGCGACTGTGGCGATACCAGCAATTCTTTTTCGATGGTCGATATTTCGCAATCGCGTGATGCGGCTTCCAATGACGGATACATAAGGGCCAGAGGTTTTTCCTCGCGGGCTTTGCGTTTGCGCAACAGACGAACTGCTTCATCATTACGGGCATCGACCAGAAGTTGAAATCCACCGAGGCCTTTGAGAGCGAGAATTTTTCCCGCTTTTACGGTGTCGCAGGCAGCCATTAAAGCTTCATCATGCAAAGCCAGAACTTCGCCGCCATTATCCCACAGTTCCAGATGCGGCCCGCATTCGGGACAGGCATTGGGCTGGGCATGAAACCGCCGATTCGAAGGATCCTCGTATTCTTCCCGGCAGCGCGGGCACATCGGAAAAATCTTCATGGTGGTATTACCGCGGTCATAGGGAAGAGTGTGTATGATGCTGTAACGCGGCCCGCAGTTAGTGCAATTGGCAAATGGATATCGATACCGCCGGTCCGAAGGATCAAATATCTCCTTAAGACATTCCGGGCAGGTGGCAAGATCGGGTAATACCAAAGCTGTCTTGTCGCCGCTTTTGGCGCTGGTGCGAACGACGAATTCTTTATATCCAACCGGCTCATGACTGATCAGCTCTTTTGATTCAATTGATGATAACGGCGGTTTCTCGGTATCAAGACGACTGATGAAGCGATCAATATTGACGGAATCTCCCTCGATATCGATTTCCACTCCTTGCGGCGAATTGCTCACCCAGCCGTTCAGACCAAGTTCGCGGGCAAGACGGTAGACAAAAGGTCGGAATCCAACCCCCTGGACTGTCCCCTGTATTTTGATCAACAGATGTTTCATTAAAGACCACCACCGGCGGAAGAATTATTTCAGATCGCCCGCCAGAACCAGTTCAATTTCTTCAACGATCCGAATTATCATCTCATCGGCGCCTTTTTGAACCATCGCGGTCAACCCTTGACCGGTTCCGAATTTTTGCCCCCTTATGCCGTAAATAATCAGGCTATTCGGAAGATAATCAATACTGCGGGCCAGGGCAATGGTATCGGTGATATTGAAGGCGTGAGTGGACAGGCTGGGAAAGTAGCTTTCCGGAATATTCTCTTTGAGGGCATCAAAACGATATATGATTCCGGACTTACCTTTCGAATGAACACAATCAATAACAATTGCCCGGGAAATTCCTTTCCAGGCCTCGATCATCGAGGTACCGTCGTTGATACCCTCGATGATCGTCGTATTCTTAAGGCCCTTCTTTCTTATCTCCCGGGCAACATATAGTCCGACGCCGTCGTCGGAATGAAAATCATTACCGACCCCGATAACCAATATGGGGTTTTTCGTTGTCATGGCCCCTGAAGCATCATTCGCGCTCTATTTCGAGTTTCAGGAAATGACATGAACACGAAATACACGGGTCATAGTTGCGAATGGTCTGCTCGCATTGCCAGGTCAGTTTATCCTGCGGCAGGTCGAGATGATTCTCCACGAATTTCCGTAGGTCTTTTTCGATCGCTTTCTGGTTCTGCGATGTCGGCGCCAGAATGCGGGCATTCTTGATGATGCCGTCATTATCTATTTCATAACGGTGCACGCAGATACCGCGCGGCGCCTCGGTGATGCCATATCCGACACCGGCTTTCGGCTTGACCTCGACACTCGCCTTTTTAGGCATTTCGTAGTTCTCGATAATCCTGAGAGCTTCTTCGCAGGCAACAACCAGTTCTACGGCACGCACGATAATGCTCTTGAACGGATTGAGCACCACTTTGGGCAGGCCGATATCTTTGGCCGCCTTGAGCGCTTTCGGCGTCAGTTTGTCGTAATTGTTGGCATAGCGGGCCAAAGGACCGGTATGATAGTCATCGCGGCCTTTGACGACCGCATGCAGCGACGTCGAATGCGCCACATGCTGCTCTTCGAAGTAATCGAAGAATTTGCTCAGGTCGATGTCAATGCCCTTGTTGGAAACAATATATCCTTCCGTGATGGGATACTCATCGGGGTGCCGCAGCGAAACGAACTCATAATCCCTTTCCAGTTCGGGGAAAGTGAGCCCGGCGGCGAATTTGACCGTCTCAAGCGACATATTCAGCGCCCATTTCAACGGCTCGACCATTTCCTGGAGCTGTTTTTTGGCGGGGACTTTATAAAATCCGCCTACCCTGGGATTGATCGGATGGATTTCACGTCCGCCCAGCAGGATCATAAGATCATTGCCGATCTTTTTCAGCTTCAAGGCATTTTTGACCGCCTCCGGATGGTCTTTGGCCATCTGGATGGCATCCTCATAGCCGAGGAAATCGGGCGCATGAAGCATATATATATGCAGGGCGTGTGATTCGATCCATTCGCCGCAGTAGATCAAACGGCGCAAAGCGCGAAGCTGCCCGTCCACCTTGACACCACAGATACTCTCCATGGCATGAGACGCGGACATCATATATGCAATCGGGCAGATACCGCAGATGCGGGCGGTAATGTCCGGCGCCTCGGTGAATTTACGGCCGCGCAGAAAGGCTTCGAAAAACCGGGGCGGCTCGATGATATTGAATTTGACATCGGAAACGGTGTCGTTCTTTATCCTGACAAGCAATCTACCTTCACCCTCAACCCGGGCGAGGTAATCAACTTTTATAACTCTATTTTTCATGTGCCTCGCTCTCCTTCCGAAACGGCTCGGCAAAGGCATTGAAGCCGCGGAATGCCCGGACAATATCGCCCTGCGATAAATTGAGTTTCTTATACCAGTCGGCCAGCGATGATGTGTTGGGCGTTTCTTTCGGCCCGAAACATCCAAAACAGCCGCGCAGGTAGGCAGGGCAGATGGCACCGCAGCCGGCCTGGGTCACCGGGCCGAGACAAGCGCTGCCGGTTGAAACCATGATACAAACATTGCCTTTTCTTTTGCACTCGACACAAACGCTGTATGACGGGATGTTAGGTTTGCGGCCATTCAGGTAGGCATTAAGCACTTCCACCAGCTGGTATTTATTGATGGGACAGCCGCGCAATTCGAAATCGACGAAAACATGGTCGGCGATCGGTGTCGATTTATTAAGGGTTTCGATGTAATCCGGGTTGGCATATACTATCGAAACAAAATCATTGACATCTTTGAAATTGCGAAGCGCCTGGATACCTCCGGCGGTGGCGCAGGCCCCGATGGTGATTAAAACCTTCGAGACACGCCGTATCTTATGTATTCTCTCGGCATCATGCGGTGTCGTTATCGAGCCTTCCACCAGCGAGATATCATACGGCCCGCTTTCTACCGCACGGGATGCTTCCGGGAAATTGGCGATATGCACGGCGCCGGCCACCGCCAGAAGTTCATCCTCGCAATCGAGTAATGACAACTGGCAGCCGTCACAGGAGGCGAATTTCCAGACAGCGAGCTTCGGTTTTTTTATTGGACTCATATTACATTTCCCACATTGTGAATACGTCCTTCATACCGTCGAAACGATAGACCGGGCCGTCCTTGCAGACGAAGGAGGACCCGAGCTGGCAGTGACCGCACATGCCAATGCCGCATTTCATATTGCGTTCCATCGATATGTACATCTTGTCTTCGGTCACGCCTCGTTTCAATAGTTCAAAGACAGTGAACCTCATCATAATTTCCGGACCGCAGACCATGGCCACGCAGTGCAGCGGATCGAACGGAGCTCTTCCAATCAGCGTCGTCACCACCCCCACATTACCGCGCCAGGAACCGGTGGCCCGGTCAACCGTAAGATAGGTTTCAAGATCGAAACGGCTCCGCCATTTCTCAAGCTGTTTACGATAAAGCATATCCTCCGGCGTCCGGGTGCCGTAGAGGAGAACGATTTTGCCGTATTTGTTCCTGTTGTGCAGAATGCTGTAGATTACGGGGCGGAGCGGCGCCAGGCCGATACCGCCGGCGACGATCACAACATCGTAACCTTCAGCCTCTTTGACAGGCCAGACCGAGCCATAAGGACCGCGAACGCCGATGGTGTCACCGACTTTCAGATCCTTCATGACTTTGGTAACCGTTCCTACAGCGCGGGTCGTATGAACCAGCGGGCCATCTTTGGTCGGATCACCGCTGATCGAGATCGGCACTTCTCCTACACCATACACATAAAGCATATTGAACTGACCGGGGGCGAATTTAATCGATTCCCGCCCCGACTTCGGGCCCAGTTCCAGAGAGAAGGTGTCGAATGTTTCCCGCACCACCCGATGAATGGAATACGGTTTTACCAGCATCGGCTCGGCAACGGTTAGACTTGATGTTTTATCTTTACTTTGCATTTTTGCCATACACATCCATTAATTGAAGCCTGGTGGCTTCCAGTCTTTCAGCAATTATCAGATTAAATCTTTTCATTATTTCATACCCGAGATCATGGTCCTGTTCGCACTTGTCACGAAGACATTTGCCGTCGAGGACGATGGCGCGGGTCAATTCCACGGCACGGGCATCGAAATGCCATCTGTACGGCGGAACCAGCCATGACCACCCGAGAATTTCGCCGGCTTCACGAGTCCGGATAATAATCGCGCCCTTCTGGGGGACATGGGTTTCGATTTGAACCCGGCCGTGCCGGATAAAGTAGAATGAATCAGCCTGACGGCCTTCTCTAATAATATACTCGTTTTCCTTAAAGACAGCATTGGAGGCACATCCGACCAGAGTCTGGATATGCTTGGGACTCATCCCCGCCAAGAAGGGGTGTTCTGTTAAGATGCGTTCAAGATTTTCCATGGCTCAAACCCTCATATAAAAAGGTATTATTTTATGCCTTCTCACGAATCGCAGCGGCTTCCTCGGTAATATCGATGCCGACCGGGCACCACGTTATACACCGCCCGCAACCGACACAACCGGGTGTACCGAATTGATCCTGCCAGTAGGCGATCTTGTGCATCAGCCACTGGCGGTACCGCGATGATGCCGTTGCCCTGATACTGCCGCCGTGTATATATGAAAAATCAACTGTGTAACAGGAATCCCAGCAACGCCAGCGTTCGGCCTGATCACCGCCCAGGTTGGTAGTATCGATAATATTGCAGCAAAAACAGGTGGGACATACCATGGTGCAGTTGCCGCAGGTCAGACAGCGATTGACGATTTCATTCCAGCGATGGCTGTCGAATTTCGCATACAGGATTTCCTTGAGACCGTCCATATTCAGACTGCGACCCATTTTGACCGATGCCTCGCGAATCGCTTTCTCGGCTTTGTCCGTCTCCTGGCTTACGGCCGGCCGATGCGTGGCTTTTTCCAGCACCTTTCTGCCTGCTCTCGAGCCGGTTTCGACGACGAAGTAATGCTTGCCGCCTTCCATGATTTCAGTCAGGGCAAGGTCAAAGCCGGCTGAAGCGGCGGGGCCGGTATTCATCGAGGCGCAAAAACAATTATTCCCCGGCCTGGTGCAGTTCACGGCCACGATAAAAAGGTTTCTGCGAAGGGCGTCATATTCCGGATCGGAATACTGACCCTCGCGCAGGATTTTATCCTGAATCGTAATGGCCCTGAGTTCGCACGGCCGCACCCCGATAAAAGCCTTTTTGGAAGGCTTAAGATCGGAGCCGGTAATGTCAAAGCCATGTCCGCTGCGTCTGGCTTCCAGTACTTTCTTGTGCGGCGGATAAAGCAATTTCTTCCAGGTATAAGGCCCCAGGATAAAGCCGAATAAAGTCTCTTTATCATTTTTAATGAGGCGGTAACTGCCGCCTTCCTGCCGATCGGTCCAGCCGACGGGAAGCTCGTCGGCAGAGCTGATTTCATCGTAGATGACAGCGTTATCTCGCACCGTCGGCCCGGAGATTTTGTAACCCTCGGCAACAAGAGCATCAAAGAGGGTTTGAAAATCTTTCCGTTCTATGACTGTTTTAGTTTCGTTATTCAAAAGCACTCCTGAGATTGTGATTTATTTCACAAACTTTATGACAAATATAATGCGCATACCCGATATTGTCAACACAAAAAAGACTATATCAAGGCGTCTAAATGCTCCTTTCGTGACCATGTTTTATGTCAAAAATCTCTCAATCCGGCGACTTTCACCGCCCCCCGATGGTAACCATCAGGGAAGAGCTTTTCCATCTCTTCCAAATCGATTTTATTATTCTCACAGGTTTCGTAAATTGTCGGAACCCGGCTGTTCTTGGCAAAAAAGTCTCTCATGAAATTTATGATGGCCCAGTGTTTTTTGTTAAGGTATTCGGGCATTTTCATTTCATAGGCTTTGTGCAGGGCAAAGTTTTCATCCCAGTCATTGAAATCCATGAGAAAGCCCATGACATCCGTTTTGTATACCTTCTTCTCATACATCCTGACATGGTGCACGATATGTTCTTCAATCCAGTTTTTTTGGAAATACCCCTCGCGATAGGTTACTCCGGCCAGTTTGCAGGCGCCGCGAAGATAACCGGTGGGAAACAGTTTTCTCAGGTCGCCGAGGCCAATGTCATTTTTTCGGCAGGCGACATATACCAGGGGACAGTTGTTCATCTTATCGAAGGTGTTGCGGATGAAGCGGATCACTTTCCAGTGGGCCTCGGTCAGGCCGCCCTCGATTCGCACCTGCGGGGCCATACCCTCGGCGAAGCTTTCATCCCAATCCTCGGGATTAATCAGATAGCCCAGGGCATCAACTTCGTATTTCTTTCCGTTATGGGTAAAATACCTCATAGCAAAGCTCCCAAAGCTCAGGCGTTTTTCTTTTTCTCCGTCGCATTAAGAAGCCATTTATACCAATTTTCCATTCCTTCGCCGGTCCGGCAGGAGATATCGAATATTTCCAGCCTGCTGTTAATGGTTCGTGCGTTTTGTTTCACTTTTGCCAGATCGAAATCCGAAAGCCCCATCAGGTCGATCTTGTTGACTATCATGACAGAGGACCGGCGAAACATCGCCGGATATTTCAGCGGCTTGTCGTCACCTTCGGTGGTGCTGATCAGGACCACTTTCATATCCTCACCAAGATCATAACTTGACGGGCAGACCAGGTTGCCGACATTTTCAATGAACAAAACATCAATACCGGCCAGCTCGATCTTATCGAGGACATTGCCGATCATCCTGGCATCGAGATGACAGGCGCCTCCCGTAATAATCGGCCGGACAATCCGGCCGCCGGCGCGTGTAAGGCGGTCGGCATCGTTCTCGGTCTGAACATCCCCCGCAATCAAAGCCATATTCAATTTCTCACCCAATTCTCTCAGGGTGCGTTCCAGGAGAGAGGTCTTTCCCGACCCGGGTGAACTGACCAGATTGAGGGCCAGGATTTTTCGCACGGCAAGGTTTGCCCTGATATCGGCGGCCAGCCGGTCATTTTCCGACAGGACCTTTTTTTCTACTTTAATTTTTTCACTCATAATATATCCGGCTTTGGAATAACGCCCCTTTATTTTTCGACAAGGTATGTAATATCCAGTTCCTCCCCCTGTACAATAGATATATCGGAAGAACCGCAAAAAGGACAAATAAAAAAGAATTCATTTACTTCAAAATCCTTATGGCAGGAGGTGCAGTCGCCTTTGACGGGAATTTGCTCAATCTTCAGTCTGGCCCCGTCAAGAACGGTGTCGGCGACAGCCGCCTCGAAACTGAAAGTGAGCGCGCCGGCATCGAATCCGGACAACGCGCCCAGGCGAAGACCGACCTCTTTGATTCCGGACAGCTTCAGCCTGTCCATCTCGCTCTGGACTATTTCGATAATTTCCGTCGCCACTCGCAGTTCATGCATGGTATGTTCCGTTTTGCCACCAGTCTATATAAGCCATTACGCACGGTATCAGTTTCTGTAACGATTTTGACACCGCCATGCTCATTTCCCTACCCACAGTGTAAGGATCATCGATTTCAACAGCAAAGATTTTTATTTCCTCCGGAAAGTCAAGCTGCATTTGTTCCGCCAGTAGAATTAATTCAGGCAGACCGGTATAGTGAGGCGACGGACTTTGAACCGTTCTCAAGTCGCCCAACTCGAGTTCAATAACCGAACCGGGCGGAAAACCGGACATCTGGATAGCATCGATTATAATAACTCTTTTATAGCCAACCAGAAGATCCAGGAGCGCCACCCCATGCATACTGGTGGCGACAACATCGGCCTGGCCGTCGAGCATGGTCTGCAATTTCTCGGCAGCCCTGATGCCGATGCCGTCGTCACCAAGTAAGTCATTGCCCAAACATAAGATCAGCGGTTTCATTGTCTACCTGCGGCGGATATCCTTCAGCAAGTTATGTTGACTATCAAAAACCCGGACCGATAGAGGCATCTGGCCCGGCAGGGCATGAGTCGCACATCCATGGCAGGGATCATAAGCCCGGAAAGCCATCTCCACCATGTTCAATATGCCGTCATCGACCTGACCGTTCTTAATCAATCCCCTGGCTGCTTTGTCCACCGACAGGGCAATTCTGGCCGAATTATTCTGGGTCGCCACAATCAGGTTGGCTTTGGTTATCAATCCTTTTTCATCGGTTTGATAATGATGAATGAGCGTCCCGCGCGGCGCCTCGACAATCCCGACACCCTCGACCGGTTTCTCGGTCGGAATGTTATGCACCTTGGGATTGACGATTTCCGGATCGTGAGCCAGCTCTTTCATCCGTTCGGCGCTGTAAAGCATTTCGATCAGCCTGGCCCAACTGTTGGCCAGCGTGAAGTGCACCGGTTTGCCGCCGCATGCTTTGTAGAATTGTTCGTAAGCTTCCTGCGCCAGAGGCGTGGCCATGCCGTCGGAGGCATTGAGACGCGCCAGGGGTGCCACGGCAAAAATGCCGCTGCCGGGACCGTCGTTGAAGCCGTTCCAGCCGATATCTTTCAGGTAGCTGAAACGCATATAACTCCACGGCTCCACATGTTCGGCGACATGATCAAGATATTTCCCGTGCGGGAATTTGCACAGTTCTTTGCCGTCCGGATCGACCACTCTGATCGGGCCATCATAGAAATTCACTTTATTATTCTGGTCCACCATACCCATATAATAGGTTTTGTGGGTATAGATATCGGACGTGATGTACTCCATATACTTGGGATTGCTGAGAACGACATCATTGAAGATTTTCAGGCTGAATTGCGCGAATTCGACCGCCACGTCAGCGGCATCAATAATCTTCTGCTGGTCTTCCTTCGCAATCGGTTTTGAGATTCCACCCGGAAGACCGAAAACAGGATGAATGGCTTTGCCCATAATCATGGTCATCAGCTCGCGCAATTGCCTGCGGGTGCCGATTACCTTCAGGCCGATTTCCTGTCCGACTTTTCCGAGGACGCCCAGAATATTGCGTTCTGCTTTGGGCGCCTTGGGGCCGACGACAAAGTCCGGTCCGGCCAGATAGAAGAAATGCAGGGCATGATCTTCGACATAGAAAATGTTGTAAACCAGTTCCCTGATTTTCCTGGCCGCCGGCGGCGGATCGACTTTGTACAGGTCATCAAGAGCCTTGGTTCCGGCCATATGATGAGCTGTCGGGCAGACGCCGCAGATTCGCGACGTGATTTGCGGCATATCCTCGGCGGGACGGCCCTGGGCGAATCTTTCGAAACCGCGCAGCTCCGGGACCTGCAGGTAGGCTCTGTCAACACCACCGCTGTCATTCAGGATGATATCTATTTTGCCGTGCCCCTCGAGCCGCGTGATGGGATCTATTACGATTCTGTCACTCATGGCTGTTTTTCTCCTTGAACGGAAGGTTGGTAGCGCCGATGCATCTGCGAGGCCGGAAGACTGTATCGATGGAAAGTCCCGATCGGATCGACGATTTGACTCAGGATATCGATGATTTCCTGGTCATCGTTGGAATCGGCCATTGATGCATAAGCCGAGATCGCCTTGGCGCCGAAATCGATAATCCGACCGGTCGGTCCCATGCATCCGGTGCAGGGCATATTGCCTTTGGGGCAGGCCGACCCGCAACCCTGGCGGGTGATAGGCCCCAGGCAGAGCAGCCCTTGAGCCAGCAGGCAGGTTTTCTGGTCGACTTCGATTTCAAACGGCCGCTTGAAACTCTTCAGGGCCATCTTTTCCGGCTTGGTGTCGCGGCGTTCGCATTCCTCGCAAAGAGCGATATCCGGCGCCAGGACCGAACCGGGCGCGGGGAGCTTTCCGCTGAGGATGGCGCCGACCGCCTCATTTATCAGTTTGACCGGCGGAGGACAACCGGGCAGATAATATTCCACTTTGATAACCTGATCGAGTGACTTGACCGTATTCCACAACTGGGGGAGAGTCAGGGTTCCCGATGGAGTGTCATAAGCCAGTTGCGGCACCATTTTTTCTTCATTGGTCACCGAAGGCGCTTTGAAATAGACTTCCTGAATCATCTCCTGACGGTCGAAGGTATTGGCCAGACCGGGGATACCGCCCAGATGCGCGCAGCTTCCGAAAGCAATCACCACCTGAGATTTTCTTCGCAGCAGTTCGACCATTTCATGCTGCTCCGAGGAGCGGATGGCTCCATTTATGAAACTGACAACGATCTCGCCGTCCTTCATAGCTTCGACATCACTCTTCTTGAAATCCAGCGCGACCGGCCAGAAGACGATATCGACGGCGGCGACGACTTTGAGAATGTCTTCAGCCAGATCGACCACCGCTTCCTCGCATCCGCCGCATGAGGCACACCAGTAAAATGCGACTTTAGGCTTACTCATGGCGTCCCTCCTTGTACGACGGTCACGTTTTCTTTGGCGACGTGTTCATGCATTTCCGTGACGTTCATCGGTTCCAGGTGAAGCGGTCCGAGCTGCCGGACCTGCTCCGTCATCTGATTGATGACTTTCTGGACCTTGTCGCCTTCGGAGGCGGCGATCCATTCCATCCGCAGACGTTCCGGCTCGATACCCATGGAAGTCATGTAACGCTTGAGCAGGGTCATTCTGCGCAGGGCCTTATAATTGCCTTCCTGATAATGGCAGTCGCCGGGATGGCAGCCGCCGATCAGGACACCATCGGCACCCTCGCGGAAAGCCTTGACAATGAACTGGGCGTCGATCCGTCCCGAGCACATGACCCGAACCACACGGACGTTGGCCGCATACTGCATCCGGGCGGGGCCGGCCAGATCAGCGGCCGTATATGTACACCAGTTGCAGAAGAAGGCAACAATCCGCGGTTCGAATCCATTGTTTTTATTTATGGCATCAGACATAATTGATGACTCCTTCGATTTCATGGAAAATCTGTTCGTCGGTGAAAAGATTCTGCTGCAGGGCTCCCGACGGACAGGCGGCTACGCATGTCCCACAGCCCTTGCACATGGCGCCGTTGACTTCGGCTACATGTTTTTCCTCGATGAAATTGACTGCGCTGTACGGGCAGAGATTGATACAGGTATGGCATCCGGAGCAAAGCTCGGCTTGTACGAAAGCCGTATTCGGTTCCAGTTGTACATAACCTTTATCAACCAGTGCCAGCGCTTCCGCCGCCGCCGCTCCGGCCTGGGCGACACTGTCGGGAATATCCTTGGGTCCCTGACAGGCCCCGGCCAGAAAAACGCCGTCGGTGAAGGTTGATACCGGAGCCAGCTTGGGATGCCGTTCCAGGAACCAGCCTTCATGACTGCAACTGATATTGAACATCCGGCGGACATCCTCATGATCGGTCTGCGGTTCCAGTCCGACCGACAGGATGACCATATCGACCGGAATACGCCTAACCGAACCGATCAGTGTATCCTCGGCACGGATGATCAGATGTCCTTCCTCCTCCGGCGTCATGGCCCAGTCGGTGACTTCGGCCACTCTGCCGCGGACGAAGTGGACATCCTCTTTCAGGAGTTTCTCATAAAACTCCTCGTACCCTTTGCCGGGAGTCCGCATATCTATATAGAAATTGTAAACTTCCGCGCCGGTACGCTCCTTGACCAGATGCGCCAGTTTGAGAGAATACATGCAGCAAACCTTGGAGCAGTACTTATTGGTCTTGTTGTCGCGGCTTCCGACGCAATGCACGACACCGACCGCTTTCGGTTTTTTGCCGTCTCTCATGACGATTTCCCCGCCGGTCGGTCCGGCCGCGTTGACCAGCCGCTCTATTTCTAGACTGGAGTAGACGTTGGGATACTTGCCGTAGCCGTAGCGTGAAATCCGCGAGGCATCGAACACCCTGTAACCGGTGGCCAGGATAATGGCGCCGACTTCGATCTCCTTGATCTGAGCGGTCTGCTCGAAATCAATGGCCTCTCTCTGGCAGACTTCGGCGCAGGTCTTCTTGCACTTACCGGTCCGAAAATGCGCGCAGTCTTCGGGATCAATCACCGCCACCAGCGGCGTTGCCTGCGGGAACGGCACATAAATCGGCTTTCGGTTGCTCAGACCGACATTGAATTCATCAGGAGTTTTGCCTTTTTTGAAAATGCAGGCCTCGATGCAATCCAGGCAGCCGACGCACTGATCCTCGATAACATAGCGCGGTTTGCGTCTGACTTTCACCTTGAAATTGCCAACGTAACCTTCAACATTGTCAACCTCCGAATATGTCCAGAGAGTGATATTGGGATGAGCACGTACCGACGACATCTTCGGAGTTAGAATACAGGCCGAACAGTCGAGAGTGGGGAAGGTTTTATCGAACTGGGCCATATGTCCGCCGATGGTCGGTTCGCGCTCAACCAGAAAAACTTTGCGGCCGGAATCGGCCAGGGTAAGGGCGGCATGAATACCGGCGATACCACCGCCGACCACCAGGACATTCGGATTGACCGGCACTTTGCTCTGCTCGAGCGGGCGATGCCAGGCGACGCGCTCAACCGCGGCGGCTATAAGGGCCGTGGCTTTCTGCGTGGCGGCCGCTTTGTCATTGGTGACCCAGCTCACATGTTCGCGGATATTGGCCATCTGGAACAGAAATGGGTTGGCGCCGGCCGCCGCCATGGCTCGGCGGAAAGTCGGTTCATGCATCAAAGGCGAGCACGAGGCAACCACCACACGATCGATCTTGCCGGAGCGAAGATCTTCCTGAATCAGCTCCTGCCCGGGATCGGAACACATAAATTTATATTCTTTCGAAACCGTCACATGGGGCAGTCTGGCGGCAAACTCCACCGTACTTTTGACATCAACCGTATGCGCTATATTAATGCCGCAGTGGCAGATATACACGCCGATCTTGGGCGCGCCGTTAGGATTTTTATCAACTGTGGACATGCTGACCTCCTGCAACTTCCCGTAATTCATTTGACGGCTGGAGCCGGACAAAGAGCCGGTTCATGCCCAGTTTACGCTGTTCAAGACCGAAAGCGATGCCCATCAACTGCGTGAAATAGACAACCGGGATTTCGCTGCCATTGCCGAATCGCTTGCCAATTTGCGGCTGATAGCATTCCAGATTGAACTGGCAGAGCGGGCAGGCGGTGATGATGACATCGGCGCCCCGCTTTTTCGCCTCATTCAACAGGATATAGCTCAATCTCAGTCCGACATCCTGTATTGTTCCGGTCAGAGATCCGCCGCAACAGCGGGTCTTGAGGGGCCAGTCGATAGTCTCACCGCCAAGAGCTTTGACAATACGATTCATCGTGGACGGATCATGTTGATCATCAAAATCGGCAAAAGGCCGGACCAACTGGCAGCCATAATAGCAGGCCACCTTTAAACCCTTCAGAGGCCGGACAACCAATTCGGAAATTTTATCGGTGCCGATGTCATTTACCAGAACATCAAGAGGATGTCTGACGCGGGTCTTTCCTTTATATGTCAAACCTCCGGCTGCCAGGGCACGGCTGACAGTGTTACTTAATGTCTTGTATTCTCTTAAATAACGCATGGCTTTATTCAGACCGAGATAACAGGCCGCGCAGGGAACCACCATGTCGGCGGAACTATCGTCGCCACTCTGCTGTTCAGCCAGGGCGAAATTGCGGGCGCTAAGGGCAAATGCCTTTAGCTCGCTGACCGACATGTAGGCGGTCGCCCCGCAGCAGTTCCAGTCATCGATTTCCTTCATAGGAATATTCATGGCGTTGAAAACCGCCAGCATCGATTCTTCGTAAGCCCGGCCGGTGCCTTTGAGGGAGCATCCGGGATAGTACATGTAACTCATAGATTTACCTCCCCGATAGCTTCCAGTTCCTCTTTGCTTTTGACCATGTGTTCTTTTTCGAGCATCTTCAGGATGCTTTTCAACTCATCCTTGCGTTTGATGGATTCTTTTTTAAGACTGAAGCGTCCGCGCATCAACAACTTCCAGCCCAATCCGGCCTGTTTGAACATCTCGAAAGGATTGGTTTTCAGAAAGAGCCGAATCAGAAGGCGGCCTTCACTGCTGCGGCCGTCATTTTCAACACATTTGAAAAATTCGCCGGCCAGGACCGAGATCGGAAACCGCTTCGGATAGACCCCGCCGCGAATGGCCAGCCGTTTGACGGCGTACATAATATCGGTAAGCTTGATCTCTTTGGGGCATTCGACTGTGCAGGAATAGCATGAAGC
>JBFMFJ010000020.1:0-19925 GCA_040752235.1 Candidatus Zixiibacteriota bacterium
ATGAAGCTCCGTCAGGGTGACAACCGGCCTGGCCGGCGGTTTCGGCGGATTGAATCCGTTTTCATACAACTGCTGGGCGAAATCATCCAGTTGCTTGACAACAGTAATTGAATTCAAATTGCTGTTGCCCTGCCCGACAATGATTGCCGCGAGAATTTCCGTGCTGTCACCGGGGCGGAAGATAATCGGCCCGGTGCTCTGCATCCAGCGGCGGTCGGCCGGGGCTATGTCAAGGTCGCCTTCTCCGGTAACAGGGTTACCGGTGTGGACATACTTCAACACCTGGCCGTCATAAATGTAATCTTCACCGGTCCGCGTCTTTCCAGTCATGTAATTATAGGTTTGCTCGAAATCATCGGGATCGGTTCCATTGATGTACTTATTGAAGGATGTCATCCCCATGTTCTTAAAACCGGGAATCGTATCACCCCACATAAAAGCGGTATCTGCCGGGCCGCCGGCAATCAATGGTCCCTGAAAGAAGTCGATACCGAGAGCCGGCGGGGCTTCGCCGTACTGGCTGTCATTGTTGGTGGCGTTGTACACATAACCAAGGCTGAGATTGGTATCACAGCCGACCAGGTCATCGCCCGCACTTCCCAGATCCGGATCCGACCAGATCGAGAAATAGCAGTCTTTCAGTATGCGATCGCCTTTATTGAACACGTGAAGTCGAATAATCACGATGTTACCCAGCGAACCCTGACGGTCAAAGGCAAACGTCGTGTTCCGGACTTCGATACCCAGCGGATTGGTCGTTCCGGCGTCGTTGTTATGCTGCGCCGTGTCGGCATCATTGAATACGGACCAGCACATCTGATCACCGATCATATCCGGAATTGTGTCGCCCTCATCAGTTACCTTATAAGGCGCACCCTGGGCAATCGCATACCGCAGGTAGTCCAGATAGGCCTGGTTGGGATTGGCCTCAAGACTGTCCCGAAACAGCTTGTAAACCTTGAATTCGGGACGATCCGTCATAAATGTACGATTGACTATCGTATCAACCACCAGGGGATCTGTCGTCAAAGTATCATAAATCACTTCGACAGTATCATTCATCGGCCCCGGGACATATTCGTCACTATATTCCGAAATAATGACGCGTTTTTCATTCGTGGCCGAATCAATGGCTCCCATCCAAAGACCACCGGCATAATACGGCGAATAGTCTCCGGCTTTATCGATGTTCCCGCCGATATCGGCGGTATCGCCGGTGTACGGGAACCATGTTCCATAGTCATAACCAAAAAGGTCGGACAGGTCCCGGCCGAAATTTCCGTGGTTGGTTACAAACATCAAGATGCGGTTGGCATCTATATATGTTGTGTTATCGACTTTCATTTCTGCACTGCCTTTATATGCCGTGGGCACTCTGCCGGCGGGCGGAGCCGCCACAGAGGACAGAGCGAAAAGGAGCACAATAACACATACCATGTATTTTATTTTCATTTCAATACTCCTTATCCTGCTCAGAATGACAACCTCAATCCAAGATAAATTATCCTGGGATTGGCATAATTTTTCGGGTTGTTCTGGCCCAGATCATATCTATAGGCAAATTCATCGCCGGTATCAGGATCGGAGGCACGAACCACGCCCTCATCCGATTCAAGATAACCGGAGACATTAGCTTTACCCGTTCCTTCATAAACGGCGGTCTCATTTTCGGTATTAAGCAGATTCTTCACCCAGATATAGGGAACGAGTTTATAAGCGCCAAATGTGAATGTCTTTTCCAGCTTGGCATCGATGGTGAAACTCCACGGCAGATTGGCCGAGTTGATTCCACCGGTCGGTTCCTGCTGGACCGAAGCATTGGGGCTGACGCCGTCATATATTTGCATCGGTGTATAAGGCAGACCGCTGGCAATCTGGATGACGGTGTTCAGACCGACATTCTCGAGAGGATGCATATTGCCAATCATCGGCCCTTCGCCCTTGGTCGTGCGCAGATCGAACATTCCGATCAGACTGTGCCGCTGATCATAATCCAGCGGGTTGGTCATCTTCGGCATACCTGAAGAATTCTTCCAAGCGATATTATAAGTCGACTGAGCGTACGAGCCGGTACCGGTCGCATAACTCAACGAATACTTGAGGTTAATGCTGATGTTCCGGGTCCGTCTCATCGTCAAATTGAAATCTACACCCTTGATTGTACCATAGTCGGCATTGGAAAAGAAGTCATAGGCATAAGGAATGGCCGCCTGATGGTAAATCTGGGTAAGACCCTGGACGTCCTTATAATAGGCCGCGATATCGATCGCGGTGTAATCGCCAAGCTGACGCGTGATACCGAATTCGTACTGGGTAATCTCCTCCGGCTCCAGGTTCGGGCTCGGGAAAGGATAATACGAACCGGCACCGACACGGGCCTCAAGGAAGTCATATCCGGCATAAAGCCTGACCAGGTCGGGCCGCTGATAGAATTTCCCGTAGTTCATATAAACCTGGGTCTTGTCGCTGACCGGGAAGGAAATCCCCAGACGCGGCGAAACGCGCGTGAATTTCTTGCTGTTTTCAAGATCCGATTCCTGAATCGTCGTACTCAGCGAATCCTCGGTCACATCCGGATCAAACGGATTGCTGACGTTGATCAGACGAAGCGCTTTATAATCGAAGTAGTCAAATCGCAACCCGGCATTGACCACGAAATCACGCCATTCGAAACGGTCCTGAAGATAAACACCAAGGTTGATCGGATGCTTGGTGTCATTCATGAAGTCTTCACTATCCGATTCATTGCCGAGCGAATCAAATCCGTAACGGTTAACCCGCTCCGACAGAAATCCCTGGGTGGGATTCAGGTTTTCGAAATAACGCAGCGTATGACGCTGGAAGTCGAAACCGAACTGAACCGTGTGAGCATGCGTGACCTGACTGGTCAAATCGCCCTTGACACCGATATATGATGATTTGCGATGCAGATAGTTCTGCCAGTATGATTCATAAAAGGTGACAAAAGTATCCACATCACCGGTGTCGTTCGGATTGAAATCGCTGGCCGTCATGCTGTCGCCTTCACGGAAAAGATTATAATAATCATATTCCGGATTACCCAGAGTCCGTTCATAAGCCTCATAATCCTCGAATATAACGCCGTCCCCGCGCTTTCTTTCCGTCATGAAATATGAGACGCTGAGGTTGTAGAAGGTTTCGGGATTAAGGGTATGAGTCATCTTGGCATTGACACCGTAATTTTTGTCGATGTACATCGGTGTATGCTCGACCTCATTGATAAAGGCCGGGTTCAGGAAGTAATGACGATATTCCTGCCACTTGTCATAAGAACCGTTTCCGTTAAAAGCCATCTTGATATTCTCTTTAAGCTGAAAATCAAGCTTGCCCTGATAGGACCAGCCTTTAAGGAAATTGTTTGGCAGTCTCTGCGACTCATCGAAATACTGCGCCAGACCGAATTTCTCATAAACATCCTTCGTGACGACCGAAGGAGTCCGGTCGGCCATCCAGCGCCGCTCGCCGGAAAAGAAGAAATAAGCCTTTTCCAATCCCGGAATCGGGCCGCTGAAATCGCCCGAATACCAGTTTTGGTCATAGCTGTCATATCCGACTACCGTCGCCGGATTGTCACTTATCAATTCAAGGTTTCCATGGTATTCATCAGTACCGGAATTGGTCACTACGTTCACAATACCGGAGGCGACATGACCATACTCCGCCGAGAAGGCGCCTGATGTAACCTTGACCTCCTTAATGGCATTGTTGTTGATGTTGGCCGTTGATATACCGGAAAGCGGATCCTGCTGCGAGAAGCCGTCCACATAATAAGCAACTTCCGAAGGACGACCGCCGCGCAGGTTGATTTCCGGAGCCATAGCCAGCGACTCACGGCCGCCGCGTTGACGAATATCAACGTTTGCGTTCATACGTACAACACTGTTCTGCAAACCGACCACCTGGTCATATCCTCTGACCGGCATGGCCTGCAGATCTTCTCTTGACACAATATTGACAGTGGTTGTCTTATCCTTAGTGACAAGAGGTCTCTCGGCTTTGACCACAATTGTCTTGCCCAGATCAAGCGCTTCCTTGGACAGCGTAAAATCGGTGTACGCCGTCAATTCGGCGGAAACGCCGACGTTGGTGATTTCAACAGGGGCAAAACCAATTAATGACGCTTTGACAACATATGTTCCTACCGGAACATTAAGAATATAATATTCACCATTTTCATCCGTCAAAGCGCCCAGCTTGGTCCCTATCACCGATACCGCTACGCCGGGAAGGGGCTCACCGCTCTCCGTGTCTATCACGACGCCGGAGATTTTGCCCGTAACGCCGGCAAAGATTGTCTGCGGAAGCAACAATCCGAGCGTTAGACCAAGCATAATCGCCATAGAAAAAAGTTTTTTAACCAATTTCTATAACCTCCTTTGGTTTTAAAAATTGAAATTTCCTGGGGGAAAATAGAAAAGAATTGTCTCTTTCTTCCTCTCACCTCCTTGTGCTGCTAGTCCGTACAATGGTTTAGGCTTGCATTGTATTCTTAAAATAAAATCTTAGCTTTATACTACCCTCAAAAGCCTGTGGAACTCCGCATTAAAGGCTTTTTCCCCTGTAAATATATACGGCGCAAGTAAGTTAGATTTCAGCAAAAATGTTGTCAATATAAAAACAATCCGATTTTTATACTTTTTGTCATCCATCCAGTATAAAAATCGGAAAGTTTTATAAATAATTAACCGGATTATCGAAGTTTCGTCGCCGCTTCGGCCACTCTTGCTAACGCCTTTTTGATGTTCTCAACCGAATTCGCATAGGAGAAACGAAGGTACCCCTCGCCATATTTTCCGAATGATGTCCCCGCCAGTGCCGCTACGCCGTAGTCCTCAAGCAGCAGTTCCTCCATCTGCTTCGATGTTTTCCCGAATATCTTGACATTGGGAAATACATAGAATGCACCAAGAGGCTTTCTGCAGGTAATACCGTCTATGGCATTGAGTCCATCGACAATCACATCCCGGCGTTTCCGGAATTCCGCCACCATCTTCATCGATTCATCCTGGGGTCCGGTTATGGCCGCTCCCATGGCAATCTGCGAAAAGGCCGATACGCATGAGGTGCAATTCGTCTGCAGCCGAGCCACGGCCGCGGCCAGAGTTTCATTCATAACTCCGTAACCCAGACGCCAGCCGGTCATAGCATAGGTTTTCGACATGCCATCGAGGATGATAGTGCGATCCTGCATACCCGGGAATTGCGTCAGCGACTCGAATTTCGACTCGTAGATAATGCGAGAGTAAATCTCATCCGCGAGAACCCAGATATCATTTTCCACGGCGATCCGCGCGATTTCCGCCAGGTCATCATGCGTCAGGACACCGCCGGTCGGATTCTGGGGCGAATTAATGATCATCAGCTTTGTTTTCGGCGTCACCAGCGATTTAAGCTCCCTGACGTCCAGCCTGAAGTCATTTTCTTCTCTGAGCGGAATCGGTACCGGCTTGGCGTTGACGTAATTTATAAGCGATTCATAAATCGGAAATCCGGGATTGGGGTAGATAACCTCGTCACCGGCATCGACCAGCGCGAAAATGACAAAAAACATGATCGGCTTTCCGCCCGGAGTAATTACAACCTGCTCCGCCTTTGTTTTGAGCCCGCGCGTTCGATTTATTTCATCGGAGATAATCTTGCGGATTTCAGGATAACCGGGTGCCGGATTATAATGAGTGTAACCATTATTCAAAGCCTTGATCGCAGCATCGGTAATATATCGCGGCGTATCGAAATCGGGTTCACCGATTTCAAGATGCACAATATCCTTGCCGGCGGCTTCCAGCTGCTTGGCCCGTGCAAGTACAACGAAGGCCGTTTCGGTTCCAAGCCGCGTCATGCGTTCTGCGAACTTCATCCCATACTCCTATAACTGTCTAAATATTTCCAAATTAACCCAGGTTCAAAATCTTCCTGGCTTTATCCGCAATATGCTCTGCGGCAAGTTCGAATTCCTTGATTAATTGCCAGGGCAGACCCGATTCGCCGAAACGATCCTTTACCCCGACCATACCGAACGGTAGTAATTTCCCGTTGGATGAGGCTCCCTTAAGAATCGCCGCCGCCACCAGATTGCCGAGCCCGCCGATTTGATGCTCCTCGGCGGTAACAATCGCCCCGGTCTCCCGGGCGGCTTTCTGCAAGGCTTCATTATCCAGCGGTTTTACGGTATGCATATTAATCACACGCGTTTCAATATCGTAGTCTTTCTTGAGGATCCAGGCGGCACGAAGCGATTCCGCCGCTTCGGGCCCGCAGGAAACAATTGTCAGATCCTCATTTTCATTGGTATATTCGGTCGATAGTTTTACCTCGAAGGCATCCTTGAAATTGTCCTTTTCACCGCGGAAACGATAGATGTTGGCAACACCGAACTTAAACGGCGTTTTTTCATCAGAGACTATCGGAGTAGCCTCACGGGCAAAGCGGATATATTTCGGTCCGACAAGATCGAAAAGCATGGCCTTAGTCATCTTTTTGGTTTCCACGGAATCGATAGGTACGCCCACCCGCATATTGGGCAATCCGCACATCTGGAAAAGAGCTTCCAGTTCCTGATGCGTCGCACCGTCGGGCCCGACCGAAACACCGCCATGAGCGCCGACGATCAAAACATTGAAATCGGCATAACAGACCGAGACTCGCAACTGATCCAGGTTACGGGCCGAAGAGAAAACACCATAAGTACCGAAAACCGGAATCTTCCCCTCTTTCGCCAATCCCGCCGCGACCGTGGTTCCCCCCTGCTCGGCGACACCGACTGAAATCCAGCGGCTCTTTCTTTCGGGGTGATTCTTGTAGAAATCGGAAATGGTAATTGAATCGGAAATATCGGCGCCGATACAGACAATTCGCTCATCGTCACCGTACTCATTAAGAGCCCGCCCCAGTCCCTTGCGTGTCGGATCCATTTCGACTTTCATATTGGACTGCTTGTTCCACCAGAAGTTGTTGGTGAACTTGGGCAGTTTTTCCTCGAGTTTTTTCTCCACCATGGCCTGATGATCGGCACCGACCTTGAAGAATTTGTCGACATCAAAGGCGTCCGACAGACCGAGGTCGGCCAGGGCCTTTTTCATTTCTTCCTGATTTGGCGGTTTGCCGTGCCACCCGGCCACATCCTCCATGAAACTGACACCTTTACCCTTTATGGTATGCGCCAGAATCACGGTCGGCTTGTCCTTCGACTTGTAAGCATTTTCAAAAGCCTTAATCAAGGCCGAAATATCATGGCCGTCAACCTCGATGACATTCCAGTTAAAGGCACGATATTTGTCGGCGATCGGATCCAGACATTGAACATCCTTGGTGTATCCGTCTATCTGCAGCCGATTGACATCCAGGATATTAATAAAATTATTGAGTTTGAAATTGCCGGCTTCCATCGCTGCTTCCCAGATCGAGCCTTCCTGATGTTCCCCGTCTGAAGTGATGGAAAAAACATGATAATCTTTTTTATCCAGCTTGGCAGCCAGCGCCACGCCGACGGCGACGGACATTCCCTGCCCCAGAGATCCCGATGATATTTCCACCCCGGGCAAATCCTTGCGATGCGGATGTCCCTGGAACGGCGACCCGAGCATTCTCAACTTCGCCAGTTCTTCCGCGGCGAAATACCCGGAGACTGCCAGAGATATATACAGAGCCGGAGCCTTGTGTCCGGCCGACCAGATGATACGGTCCCGTCCGACCCAGGAAGGATTTTTCGGATCATGACGGGCAACTTTCAAATACAATACTGCCAGGACATCCATCATCGATAGGGTTCCGCCTGAGTGCCCTGATTTGGCTGAACATAATGAAATCATGTCCAATCCGCGCATGTGATTGGACATTTTTTTCAATTCATCTATCGAGTATTCTCTGATAATACTGCCGGATTTTGAATCAATAAGCGGCATTTTACCTCCAACTCGTACTTTGTGAATTTCGTAACTTATTTCTTCGAGGAATATAGGGGTTTGTTATTTAACAGTCAACCCTTTTCGGGATGACATTTTTAAGGATTTTTTTGATTCTAAGCTCAAGTGAATTAAGAGACTTATTGTTATATATCACCAGGTCGGCGCGCGCTTTAAAATCAGTGAATCTCAGCTGCGAGCGCAATCTCATTTCGGCCTCATCAGGGGTATATCCCTTGGCCACAAGGCGGGTAATTTGAGTCCTCTTTGTAGAGTGAACGACAATTGTTAAATCGACCACTTTATCCCAATCCCAATCAAGAAGAAGGGCGGCGTCAATAACCACAATTTGATAATTCTTTTGAGCCTCTTTACTTTGCCGTCTTAATTCTTTAAGGAGAAACGGATGGACGATATTGTTGAGCTTTCGCATATGTTCGTCATCAACAAAGGCCAGGCGAGCCAGATATTTCCTTCTTAATTTCCCCGAAGGAGTCAGGATTTCCTTACCGAATACTTTGACAAGTTTCTGTAGAACGGCCGGATTCTTTTCAACAACATCACGGCCAATCTTGTCGGCTGATATGACAAAGGCACCATTTTCGGCGAAAATTCTCGCCGCTTCGGTTTTCCCCGATCCGATCTGCCCGGTGATTCCTATCAGCATTTTATTTTGCATCCAGCCAGTTGTCGCCGACACCCATATCAACCACGATCGGGACCTTCATCTTGACGGCGTTTTCCATCCCGTCCTTGACAATGGCTCCTAAATCATCGATTTCATCCCGGTGCGCGTCAAAAATCAATTCATCGTGCACCTGTAAAATCATTTTCGATTTCATCCCGGATATCTTTTCATAAATATCGATCATGGCCTTTTTGATCATGTCGGCCGCGGTTCCCTGAATGGGTGTGTTTATAGCCGTTCTCTCCGCAAACTGGCGCACCTGGAAATTTTTGGCATTTATCTCGGGCAAATAGCGGATTCGGTTGAACAGCGTGGTTACGTAGCCTTTCTCATGGGCCAGCTGTTTGGTCTGTTCAATGTACTTTTTAATCCCGGGATAGCGGGAGAAATAAGTCTCTATGAACTCCTTCGACTGGTTGACATCGAGCTCCGACTGCATC
Organism: Candidatus Zixiibacteriota bacterium; assembly: GCA_040752235.1. Taxonomy (GTDB): domain Bacteria; phylum Zixibacteria; class MSB-5A5; order GN15; family PGXB01; genus PGXB01. The sequence goes on from JBFMFJ010000020.1 coordinate 9,051, forward strand.
GAAAGACCATAAGCGCTGACTCCGTATATAACGGCAAAGTTGGCCGTCTTGGCGGCGCGGCGCATCTCCGGAGTAACATCCTTCATATCGACACCGTACACCTCCGCCGCCGTTCGCGAATGAATATCTTCATTGTTCTTGAAAGCCTGAATTAGCGTTTTGTCTTCCGAAATATGCGCCAGAATCCGCAATTCAATCTGGGAATAGTCGGCAACAAGTAACCTGTGATTTTTATCTCTCGGTAGAAAAGCCTTTCTGATTCTCCGGCCGATTTCGGTCCGAACCGGAATATTCTGAAGGTTGGGATCGGTCGATGACAGTCTTCCGGTCGCGGCTATTGTTTGGTTAAATGAGGTATGAACCCGTCCGGTTTCTTTATTTATCAAAGCCGGGATGGCATCAACATAGGTGCTTTTCAATTTCCCAAGCTGGCGGTAATCAAGTATCAACCGCGGCAGTTTGTGAATCTTGGCCAATTCCTCAAGAACGCGAACATCGGTCGAATAACCGGTTTTCTTGGCCGTTTTTCCCTTAGTCGGCAGATTTAATTTTTCGAATAAAATGTGCGACAGCTGCTGCGTGGAATTTATATTGAATTCCATATCGGCTTCTTTATATATCTCGGTCGTCAGCTTGTCGAGCTGCCCTTCCAGTTCAATAGAGAAATCAGCCAGGTAATCCGCATCCACTCTGACACCGGCCTCTTCCATCGCCACCAGCACTTTTATAAGAGGCATTTCAATATTGTAATAGAGATTTTCAAGCTTCATTTCATTGATTTTAGGAGCCAGAACACCATGCAGGCGGTAAGTATAATCTGCGTCCTCGGCGGAGTACCAGGCCGCTTTATCGACATCGACCTTCGCAAATGATATCTGTTTTTTGCCTGATCCGATCAGCTCCGTGATCGGCTGCATACTGTAATTGAAATGTTCGAGGGCCAGCACACTGAGACTGTTCTGGCGGCCCGAGGGATTGATGACATACGAGGCCAGCATGGAATCGAAAGAAACCGGATCGACATCAAGACCGGCACGATTAAAGACTTCCAGGTCGTACTTGATATTATGCCCGAATTTCCTGACCTTCCTGTCGGACAAAAGCCCGGCCAATATTTTAAGAGCCTTGTCTCGCGGAAGATTGCGTTTCTTGTCTTCATGGGCGATCGGAATATAATATGCCTTCCCCGCTTCACCGCACAGCGACACCCCGACCAGGTCCGCCTCGATGGCATTTATCGAAGTGGTTTCGGTATCCACCGCAATTTCCTTCTTTGCAGAAAGCTCGCGAACCGTCTTTTCCAGGGTTTCGATATCGTTTATGCAAATGTATTCTGCCCTGGAAACAATCTTCTTTTCTTCTTTAGCATAAAGACCAAGCTGCAAATCGAGATGCCCGGTCAACATGGCGAGTTCCTGCAGCAGGCGGTTGAATTCCATCTCGAGGAAAAACTTTTTCGCCTTGTCAAAATTGATTTTCTCCCGCTTCATATCTTTTAATGAAAACTCGATCGGGACAGCGGTTTCGATGGTCACCAATTTTCGTGATAGGCGGGCGCTCTCGATATTTTCCGTGATCTTGGTACGGACACCTTTCGCTTTAATTTTTTCCGGATTCTCCAGAATCGCATCCAGACTGCCGAATTCTTTCAGAAGCGACTGGGCCGTTTTGGAGCCGATTCCGGGAACGCCTTTGACATTGTCAGAACTGTCACCCATGAGGGACAGAGTGTCAATTACCAACTCCGGCGGAACGCCGAACTTTTCTTCAACGCCTTTTTTATCCAGTTTTTCCGGGGGTGTCGAGCCTTTCTGAGGGTTGTATATTTTCACTTTGTCGGTGACCAGTTGAAACATATCTTTATCGCCGGTGACAATCCAGACATCCATCCCTTTTTTTTCGCCGGCTTTGGCAAGTGTCCCGATTATATCGTCCGCCTCATATCCTTCCATCTCAAGCGCGGGAAGTCCCAGCGCCTCGGTGGCCTCCCTTATTCGCGGCAACTGAATTATCAATTCTTTCGGCATCTTGGCACGGGTGGATTTATACTCGGGCGACATTTTATGCCGAAAAGTAGGGGCCTTGGTGTCAAAAACGACCACCATATAGTCGGGATTTTCCTCCCGCATAACCTTCAGAATCGAATTGAGGAAACCGAATGTCGCAGAAGTATCTTCTCCTTTGGAATTTATCAAAGGATTCCTGATGAAAGCAAAATATGCCCGATAAAAGATCGCCGATCCGTCCACCAGATAAAGTGTCTTCCCGTTCATTTGTACAGCCCCTCTTTCTCGATAATCCGTCTCACGCCTTCCGGAACCAGGTATCGAATTGAATGCCCTTCGCCGATCCTCCGGCGAATCATCGTGGATGATATATCCATCAGAGGCATTTCAAACTTCTGCACCTTGTCAAGCCAGGGTGAATGCCGCATACTTTCCTCGTATCCGGGTCGCCCGGCGACTACAATTCTCGCCTTTTTAACAAGCTCCTCCGGTTTGTACCAGGTATTGAAGGCGGCGATATTGTCGGAACCGAGAATAAGATGCCAGTCTATTTCGGGATAAGTTTGATGCAAAATATCGACTATATTGACGGTGTAAGATGGCATGTCGAGATCCTGTTCCATATCAGAGATAACGAAACGATCATTGTCCTTGATTGCTTCCGAGACCATTTTCAATCGCACCGGGAATGGCGCTACCGGCTTTTGGTCGCGGTGCGGCGGATTGAAACTGACGATGAAAAGGACGCCGCGCAGCCCGAATGCAGCGGCGGCCGATTCAGCCAGCAGGAGATGTGCATAATGAATGGGGTCAAAGACCCCTCCCATTATTCCCCAATTACCGGCTTTCTCAAGTTTTGTCCGAAACATCTGACGTCTCCATCAGGCGGTGGATTTCCTGTATAAACTCTTTCGCCTTAGGGACCAATTCATTGTCGGGATAAATAGTGATAAAATTGTTGAATTTCACCAGCGCATCGGAATATTCAGTCTTTTTAAAACTTATTTCGGCCATTCTGAACTGGGATGCGGCGGCGTATGATGTAGCGGTATAGGTATCGATCACATACTGAAAATAAATTCTGGCTGATTCATATTGATACAGTCTGAAATACAGCATCCCGTTTTCATATTCCTTATGCGCCAGCTTGGTCAGGCCTTCATTTATGAATTGCTGGGCCTGCTCCACTAATGGTGAGTCCGGATTATCGATAATAAAATCCTGTAGCTGCTGGATCGCTCTTTTCAGATCTTCCTGATCGAGAGCATAGTTCCCCGGTGTGTTTTTCACATAACAGACACCGGTCATAAATTGCGCTTCATCATAATAGGCCGACTGCGGATAATTAGTCATCAACCGGCGGAATTCAACCGCGCCCAGTTCATAATCCTTATTATTGTAATATGACATCGCCAGATAGTACTGCGCCGTATCGACTATATCCGCCCCCGGGAAATTGAAAATCACCTTCTGAAAACCTTCGATGGATTTCAACCAGTGATTTTTATCATATTCCGCTTTGGCAACGGCGAATTGATCCTCGGCATTGGCTTCAAGTTTCACTATCGGTTTGCCGCAGCCGGCGGCCCAGATAATGATTATGGAAATCGCGATGGAGGCTAATATTTTATTCATCAGATCTGGTATTTCTCCTTAAACTTTTTGTAATTGTCCATAACTTTGTTGAGATATGACTTGGGCAGCGGCTGGTTCAGTCGGACGCGGTCCCGAAGGGCCGTCTCGCCCAGATTATATGAAATGACCGCCTTGCGGACATCCTTGAATTTGAGAATCATTTCGAATAAATGAAGCGAACCCATTTTGATATTCAATTCTGGTTGCATGAGTGTTGTCGAATCCTGCCAGTCAACTCCCATCTTGTCCGCCAGGGATCGCCCGACAAAGGGCCTTATCTGCATCAATCCCTCCGCCCCTGCGGATGATATCTGACCCCGTTTGAATGATGACTCAGTATATATAAGGGCCAGCAAAAATAATGGATCATAATCATACTTTTTGCATTCCGAGTAAATCACATCCGTCAATTGCTGCTCTTCATCATCGGTGAAACCGATTTGGAAATCCTCAATAACCTGCAAAATCTGCAGCTTTTCCTCGAGTTCTGATATTCGTTTACGCTGGAAATCAATCTGTTTTTCGAGATTGAATTTCTCGCGGACCAGATAAATTATCAGAACCGATTGCGAGAGATATATCAGAACAAAGAAAATCGCCACCGGTTTTGATAAAAACAGTCCCAGACGATTTGATTGAATCATTTTCCTGATACCTCCGCTTTGGCGATCAAATCATACCCCTCGGCCATGACCACCCGGGCGTCGATAATATCGCCCACTGCCAGATTATCGCCGTTTATATACACGTGCTGGTCGATTTCGGGACAATCGCCGCGTGTCCGACCAACCGCCTGAGTATCCGGTCTAATTTCATCAATTATAACTTGTTGAATCTTATCAATCAAGCCAATATTTTTGTCGAACGCAATCTCCTGCTGGACACTCATTAAAATATCCTGACGCTCTTCCGCCACCTCTTCAGGGACTTTATCCTCCATGGCGTCCGCCTTTGTTCCCTCTTCGGAGGAATAAGTGAAAACGCCCAGCCGGTCAAATTCAATTGCCTTGATAAACTCTTTTAATTCTTCAAATTCACTCTCTTTTTCGCCCGGAAATCCGGCAATAAAGGTGGTCCGGATTATATTTTCCGGCGATTTCTCCCTTATCTTGCCCAGTATCTTTTCAATTTGAGCCCGCCTTATTCGACGATTCATCATTTTGAGAATTCTGTCATTGATATGCTGCAGCGGGATATCAAAATAACCGAGAACCTTATCCGAAAAAGTCATAAAATCAATCAACTCATCGCCGACTGCCTCGGGATGTAGATACATCAGGCGAATCCACTCTATTCCATCCACTTTCTCAAGCTGTTTCAGCAGCGTCAAAATTTCGGTGCCGTCATCAAAATCGCGCCCGTAACCGCTCCCCTCTTGAGAAACCAGAATAATTTCCTTTTTGCCTTTCGAGGCCAGCAGCTTTGCCTCCTCGACAATGTCTTTCAAAGACCGGCTTCGATAATGACCGCGGATAAAGGGGATGGCGCAATATGAACAATAGCGGTCGCACCCTTCTGCGATTTTTATATAATCAAACGGCCTGGTAGTATCGATATGGCGCACATTGCCGCTTAAATAGGTCAAATCAACCGCCTTATCCCGAACCACAATGGATTTACCTGCTTCTGCACCTGTAATTGCATCCGCCAGGGCCTCGATTTTTCCCAGACCGAAAAAACCGTCTATGACAGGCATTTCTGTCCTTAATTCACCTCCATAACGCTGCGGCAGACAGCCGGTGACATACAGTTTTTTAATGACTCCCCGCTTTTTCTGCTGTTCATAATACAGAATTTCTTCGATCGATTCTTCCTTGGCCGGGAGTATAAAGCCGCAGGTGTTGACAATGACGATATCGGCCTCCATGTCGTTGTCGGTGACCTGAAGTCCGCGCGATATCAGCAGCCCGGCGATATAATCGCCGTCGACGTCATTTTTTGGACAGCCCAGCTTTTTTATATAGAATTTCATCAGGTGATTTTCAGGGGAGGGTTATTACTTCGGCCGAATCAGGCAGATTGATATTGAAGGCTGAAGGATCGATGGCATTCATGACGCTATCGGAAAGAATATAGACAAAATTCTGATCATGATTCAGGTCGAAAAACCGCAATTCGTTTAACCGGGCGTTCTTAAGCGTCAAGTAAAGCGAATCAGGCAGTTGGTTTTGAACAGAATCCTTTTTCACCAAAAGAAACAGGGTATCCTTCTGCTCATCCGTTGTTCTGTAATATTTTTTTAGGTTTTTTATGAAAACGAGTTCGTTTTCAAATGTTTCTCCCGGTTTAAGACAATCGCGGGTGGCCTGATTATTGTCGTATGAATATTCCCAGATACATTTGCTGTCAAAAATATAAAAGTCATTTCCAATATATGCGGCATAACGGCCGTCATCGGCAATTGTTATGTTCCCGGCGGTTGTATCGGTATCGCCAAAGACATCCGAAGTCACAACAATGTGGACATTCAGCTTGATCATTTTTGCATCCGCATACCTGGCAATCAGCGAATCAAGGCTGCCCGTATTGCCGGTTATTCCGGCGCAGAGTAAAAACAGGAGGAAGGTTATTAATACTTTGATACTCTTCAATTTCATGAATCTTTATACAAAAATATGTTTTAAGAGTTCAGGTCGGAAAGCGACCGGGAGGACTGCAGCTTCTCCAGATGGGAACTGTCAACCAGAACTTCCCTGGCCTTGCTGCCGTCATAGGCCGAAACGATCCCGGCCGATTCAAGCTTGTCGATAAGCCGGGCCGCCCGCTGATATCCGATTCCCAGTTTTCTCTGCAAAAGGGAGACCGAACCCTGTTTATGCCTGATGACTGTCTGCGCCGCTTCAAGAAAGAGCGGATCATCAAGATCGACATCATCCGCTTCATCACTCTCATCCTCGTCAACCGGCGCTTCCACCTTTTCCTCCTTGGGGAATTGATCGGTGATGAATTTGACTATGTTCTGGGTTTCATCGCCCGATAAATAGGCGCCATGCAGACGAATCGGCTCCGGCTGGCCTGTTTGCAGGAACAGCATATCGCCGTTACCGAGAAGCTTCTCTGCCCCGTTGGCGTCGAGAATAGTCCGGGAATCGACCTTGCTGGCTACCTGGAATCCGATACGGGCCGAAAAATTGGCCTTAATCAAGCCGGTGATAACATCAACTGAAGGCCGCTGTGTGGCCAGTATAAGATGAATTCCCACTGCGCGGGCCATTTGAGCCAGCCGCGTGATCAGCATTTCTATTCGCGAGGAGGCCGCCGCCATCATCATATCGGCCAGTTCGTCAACGATAATGACGATGTACGGCATCTTGTCCTCGACATTTTTCTGCTTGGCGTTATAGTCGTGTATATTTCTGACCGCCTCGCCCGCCAGTTTTTTATAGCGGCTTTCCATCTCTCCCACCGCATCGGAGAGGACTTTCTCCGCCCGTTTGGGATTGGTCACCACCGGACGACCCAGATGCGGAATTCCGGCATAGACCGATAATTCCAGCATTTTGGGATCGATGAAAATAAATTTCAGTTCGCGCGGATGAAGCCTGAAAATCAGTGATGTAATCAGGGCATTAATACAGACCGATTTGCCGGATCCGGTTGCCCCGGCGATCAGCAGGTGGGGCATTTTGGCCAGGTCGGTTACATATGGTTTTCCCGAAATACTCTTGCCGAGCGCCAGCGGCAAATGGTTGCGCGTGTCGGCATAGACCTCGGAGTTGATAATATCCTTCAGAAAAACCATTCGCGCTTTGCGATTGGGTATTTCAATGCCGACCGCCGCCTTACCCGGAATCGGAGCAATAATCCTTATCCGCTTGGCCTGAAGGGCCAGCGCCAGATCATCGGACAGGTTCGTGATTTGATGCACCTTAACTCCGGCTGCCGGTTTGAACTGATAGCGCGTGATAACCGGCCCGGGATATTTTTCGATCTGGCCATCAATGGTGACGCCGAATGTTTCCAGAGTATCTTTCAGGGCCTTGGCGGTAAAGGCTAATTCATCCGGGCTGACGGAAGGGCCATCCTCCGGATTGTCGCTCAACAAATCCAGCCCGGGGAACACATAATCTTTAGTCTCGCGGCCGAGAGCGACAGTGGTAATCGCCTTGCCTTCGCCTTTTTTCTCGCTTTTCTTCCATTCCCGCTTCTTCTCCACGCCTTCGACAGCATCACTGTCACCGTCCTCATAGAGACTCAGGCCGTCTTCACTTCGCTGCATCGATTCCTGAAGGATTTCATCAAAGTCTTCCTCCGCCTGAGGAGTCTTCCGCTTTTCGCCTTTGCTTTTTTCACCGCGGCCCTCAAATAAGGAAATAATGGATGACGGAATCGCGGCCAGTGCCTTACCAATGCCCTTAAATATGCGGCCAAGATCGAATTTTATCGGAAGGCCGAATTTGACCCTGAGCCAGGGGTAACGATAACCCAGCGCCACCAGTGAGGCCGCAATCAGCGCTCCCATCAAAATCACGGAACCGGTTTTCCCGACAACTTTGGCGGTCAGCAGGGTCAGGTTGAAAAACAGGTAGCCGCCATAGCCCTCAGCATAGGCCAGGGTCCGTCCGGATGCTTCTATCTTGTAAACATTGAAAATCATGGTAACCAGGAGGCCGACAAAAGCGGCAAACAGAACCATTGGGATTATATGGCTGCGCCAGGCGAAATCAAGATATTTAAGGGCCACAAGAATCAGCATAAACGGGAGAAAGACCGAGAGCCACCCGAAAAACCAGAACAGAAAATAGGAGGTAAAAGCGCCTACTGTGCCGACCTGGTTCCTGTAGTCGACCGTGAAGGGATTGTCTTCCGATTCGAATCTCTGGTCATCCCAGGCGGAATGCGTAAAAAGCGAAACGAGAATCAGAATCGAAAAAAGAATCAGAAGGATACCCAGTATCTTTCGTTTGGTCCCTTCGTTGCCGTTTTTTTTGCCGCGTCGTGCCATAATTCCATCTTTTATACGAGACCAGTAAGTTAATCGGATGATTCTCTCCGGTCAACTAAAATAAAGAAGGCAGAGAATACTCTCTGCCCTGTCAAAGATATCCGGAAACCGGAAATTACTTTTTGACGGCTTCTTTCAAGGCCTTACCGGCACGGAAATGAGGAACACGAGCCGCCGGAATATTGATTTTTTCGCCGGTCTGCGGATTACGGCCGACACGCGCTTTTCTCTTGCTGGTCGTAAATGTGCCAAAACCGACAAAACTGACTTTCTTGCCTTTTTTCAGATTAGTGGTAACATTGTCAAAAAAGCTTTTCAGAGCGTCGGATGCCTGGCGCTTGTTAATTTTGGCATCTGCCGCGACTTTGGCAATCATTTCTTCCTTGGTCATACCAGATTTCCTTATCCTTTGAAGTTAATGGTTTGAAATGTTTCTGAGAAAAAAAACATCCTTTTTAAATTTGAAGTCAACAAAAAAAATTTATGATATGTCAAAAAATGCTGATTCTTTGCGGCTTCCGGCGATTTTAATAATCAGAAACTACTGAATGGCGTAATGGCACCCGATTCATTCTTCTCGTATTTGATTTCGGGAATAGAGATAATATTGATCTTGAACCAGTATCCCTGGTTGGAACCCTGCGGAACCCATCCGAATGATGCTTCCCAGCAGTGCAGATTTTTTCTGATCTGCAGGCTCTTGTTAATCGACTTTTTTCTGGCAATATCATATATCTGGGTAAAACTGATATCGGTCGTCGGAGTCAATGCCAGTTGCAGGCTGTAATTTATCTGATGTGATTTGCTGAATGATTCTCCCCGCCCCGATTCGCGGTATGAATGGCTGACCGACATCGTCCACTTCTGCTGCCTTGCTCCGGAACCGCCGCGTCCCGAATCGCTCTTATTCTCAGGCGTGAATTCGCTGAATATTCCGCCGGTGTTAAACCGCGAGGAAATAGAAAAACTCTGCAAGTACGGCGACCACCAGCGGAGTTTATTGGTTCCCGGCTCATAGAGATCATGCACCATTGAACCGGTGATATACATATTGATGCTTTTAAGCATGGTCGAACCGAAAGAAGTGGAAAGGCTGCTCCATTTATTCCCTACCGCTTCAAAATTATAACTGGTCAAGCTATTGATATAAAATAAATCGTATTTTTTGGATTCCTGCCCGGATTTGACTTTTGCCTGAAAAACGTTGTCAATACCGACACTGACGGTTCTTTGTTTGGCTCCCCCGCCGCCAGCCCCCGTGTAAGACTTAACATCGGAATTCCTGGTTATTTCGGGCGCCCAGGAAAAACTCATTCTGGGGGTTATGACGTGCCGAACCGCCTCGAGACCAAGCAAATTCGGTTCAATTGTGCCATACATCTCGGTGGACGCCGATACCGAGGCGCTGTAGGCGTACCGTCGATAAACCTGCGAAGCATCGATACCCGCCGCAAGACTCTGGTCGGTTTCAAAAACCTTGTACCATGTCTCCTGATAGCTGAAGGAAGGTGTAATATTCAAATAACTGATCTTAATCTGTTGCAGTCCAAGAGAGGGAGAGTGGTTCAGGGTCATATATTCCTTGCGGCTCCTGAAACCGGTCGTGTCGGTCTTTCGATAGCTATAGTTATTCAGGTTCGAGGCATAGCCAAAAGTAAATTTATTATACCATCTCTCGATTTTGTTTCCGGAAGCGTCTTTCGCCGATGAGCCGAAAATCGGCCGGCTCGACATGCGAAAGCTGGCGGTCGGAAGCTGATCCACTCGGACATCCGTATCAAGTTGATTTTCATGACTGAACTGTGCCGAGAGAGACGAATTCCCGAATTGTTTCGAAATAGTAGCCTTGCTTTTTATTCTTCGATCGGTTCGGTCATCCAGATTTATCGAGTGATCAGTATAATAATCCTTATCCGAAATAAATGTTCCGTCGGCCTTGATACTGAAGGTCGGCGAGATCGTGTGTGAATGATTAAACTGCACACTCCAGCGCTTGCTCTTGATCTCATCGATGCCTATGTAACGCGATTCATTGGCATAATTGCCTGTTATCGAACCTGACAAGACATAGCGCAGACTATACCTGAATTGCCCCCGGTAATTGAATCCGAGATTTTCGGTGTAATCCAGAGCGGCCAGGATATCCCAGTATTCCGACGCCGCCCAGTAATATCCCACATTGTGAATATACCCGTCCCCGCGTTGATAGTTGCCCACACTAAAGGGCAGGAATCCCGAATGACGGCCCGGCTTCGTTGGGAAAACATAGTAGGGAACAATAAACAGCGG
>JBFMFJ010000021.1:0-19768 GCA_040752235.1 Candidatus Zixiibacteriota bacterium
TTCGGACCATCATCAATATTATATCCCCCGCGATGGTTCAAAAATATAATAATCATCGCGGCGGTCACCCTCTCCGTTGTTCCGGGTGCCATAAAATATCTCGGCTGGTCGTCTTCGGCGACATATCATATCGAACAAAATTCGAAGGACCTGGCTACAATAGTCTCCTCTGAGGCCGTCATATCCGGGCCGTATGCGCCGGTCATGACGCTGGAAAACAGGTTGATGAATTTCATTCACATGTTCGGCGTTTCGACCCCCGATCCTGATTTTTTCAAGAATCATCCGGTTACCCATCTCCTGCTGGATAAGAGCAATCTTGAAATTGCCACCAAAGACTACCCGGAACTGATGGAACAGGCGGTTACCATCAGCAAATACCGAATAGGCGGCCGCGATGTCAGCCTTTATCGGATTGCCGAGTTCACCGGTAATCCTGCCGCCTCACAATATAAGCTGTCAGCATATGAAGCCGCCATGAAAGCGTATCTGTCCCAGGATATGGAAAGCGGCAACAGGCTTATTGAAATATATGACCGCAAATATCCGGAAAATATGTCCGGGAATCTGATTCTGGCCCAGTTCTCAGAGGAGAGCAAGATGTACGCCGCCGCCGAAAGATTTTTGAAAAGGGCGATTGATTTTTCGCCGACCGATTTTTACTTGCATTTTAGGTTAGGTGAATTCTATATTAAAATGTATAAGTTGACAGGAGATTTAGCCCTTAAGTCCAAAGCGGAAAAGGAATTCGATACGGCGCTGGTTTATAACCCGGAATCGCGCAGGCTAATTCGGGAGATTGACGAAAAATTAAAATAAAAGGAACCTCAGGAAATTGAACAATCTGATCTCGGTAATTATACCCGCCTTCAATGAAGAAGGAAACATCCCGAAATTATGCCGCCTTTTCAATGAAATGGTTGAGAAGGCTGATGAGAATTATGAGCTGGTCCTGGTGGATGATGGTTCGACCGATAAAACGTTTGACAAAATCCAGGAAGCCGCGCAGAAATATGGATATATCAGGTTCGCCCGCCATAATGTCAATCGCGGCCTGACGGAAGGATTGAGAACCGGTTTTTCGATTGCCTCGGGCGATTATTATGTTTTTTATCCGGCTGACCTGCAGTACCTGCCGGAGGATATCCCCGCTTTGGTCAAACCGCTGTTTGAAGGGGCTGATCTTGTGGCCGGATGGAAACAGGGGAGATATAAAAAGAGATTCGTATCATTGGTGTATAATTATCTTTCACGGCGCATCTTCGGTTTGAAGGTGCATGATCTCAACTCGGTCAAGGCCTTTAAGGCGGAAGTGGTCAAGGATATGTTTCTTCGAAAAGACTGGCATCGTTATCTGGTGGTCCTGGCCGCCGACATGGGTTACCATGTCGCTGAAGTGAAAATTCCGCTTTACGAACGCGAATGGGGCAAATCCAAATTCTCGGGACTGATGCGTATCCCGATCGGCGTTCTGGACATGTTTGCAGTCAAGGCGCAGTTATCGCTCCTGAAAAAACCGCTGTTGTTTTTCGGTCTCATGGGATCGGTATCATTTGCACTGGGCATTCTGGTCGGGTTGATTGCGCTTTATCTGCGGTTTGTGAGCGGAACCGGTTTCAGGCCGATGCTTTATCTGGTCATCCTGCTTCTGGGTCTGGGGCTCGGATTCTTTATCCTGGGCTTTTTGGCTGAAGCCATGACATCAATGAAAGAAGAGCTGGCCGCGATCCGCAAGAAGATCGACCGGATCGATGAAAATAGAAAAGACTAAGCAATTTTGCTCAATAGAAATTCCCGTAATAAAATTTAGTCTGGAGATACACATTGGCAAAAAAGCAAGGCAAACCGGTCAAAAGCAAGCCGGCCCGGATCGGCTTTAATCCCGAAGAATCAAAATATTATTTCCCGATTTTTGCCGCCGTGATGCTGGTCGGGATTATCATAATTTTCAGGGAATTTCTTTTTTCGAATAAAATGCTCTTCGGTTCCGACACCATCAATGCCGGGATTTTCTTCCGTCATTTCTATGTCGAATATGTCAAGGCGCATGGCACTGTCCCGCTATGGAATCCATATATATTCGGCGGCATGCCCTTTGTCGATGCTTTCCACGGCGATATCTTCTATCCCTTTTCAGTTCTGAAATTTTTCGGCAACTTCTACCGGATGCTCGGATTAAATCTGGTCATTCATATATTTTTCTCAGGGATATTCATGTATTTTACCGCGCGGCAGTTTAGGCTCTCGAAAATCGCATCATCGGTCGCCGCCGCGGGGTATATGTTCTCGGGTCATCTGGTTTCGCTGGTGGCACCGGGACATGACGGCAAGATTTTCGTGATAACACTGTTTCCGCTGGTGATGCTTTTCCTGGACCGAGCCTTTGAGCGGAAACCGGTGCTCAATTTCACGCTGCTCGGACTGGTGATAGGTATCATCATTTTGAGCCCGCACCCTCAGTTATCATATTATGCGCTATGGGCCGTTGCATTTTACAGCGTCTTCAAACTTGTAAATATATATCTTCAGACAAAATCATTCGCCGGCGTCATCAAACCGGGATTACTACTTACTGCCGCGATCATTATCGGATTATTCATATCAGCGGTGCAATTTTATCCCGGTTATGTATATACCAAGAAATATTCGCCTCGCGCCGACACCAAAAGAGGTTATGACTGGGCGACATCATGGTCGCTGAATGAGGAAGAGGCATTCTCGCAAATTGTCCCGGAATTTTCCGGAACCAGCAGCGGCGAAGGCAATTATTACTGGGGAAAGAATGGCTTCAAGGACAATTCGGAATATGCCGGTATCATTTCGCTGTTTCTGGCGGCTATAGCAGTTTTCTTTTATCGCCGCAAAGAGGCTATTTTCTTCGGAGCGCTGGGGCTTTTCGCCTTTATCTATGCCCTGGGGGGAACCACGCCTATTTTCAGGATCTTCTTTTATCTGATACCAAATGTCAAATCGCTTCGGGCTCCTTCTACAATTATGTTCATTTTCCTGTTTTCGGTCTCTTTGCTGGCCGGGATGGCCATCCAATATCTGATGGATAAATTCGCCGCCGCTTCGGCTCAATTACAGAAAAAACTGAAGGTATACCTGCTTGCTTTTCCATCAGTTTTGCTGCTTTTCGCATTGCTGTATTCAGTCGCCGGGGAGTCGATGCTGTCAATGTACTGTTCCATATTCTATTCGGGTATTAAAGAGCAGATGGTCCAGCAAAATGTCTCCATGTGGTCTCTGGCCCTGATGAATCTGCCCAATATTCAAACCGGATTCTGGATTGTCTTTCTATTTGTCGCTGTTGTATCCGGTGCGCTAATGCTTTTTATCTCTCGTAAAGCGGGCGCCCTGATATTTCTGGTCATCCCGCTGGCCATAATGATCGATGGCATCAGATTCGACTCCCGTTTTGTTAAAACATTTGATTATAAACAGCAGTTTACACCCAACCAGTTGACCGATTATATAGGTAAACTCCCGGGGCAATTTCGCGTCCTGAATCTCAAAGCGGTTGGACAGGATTACCTGCCCTATTTCGGGACGGAAGTGGTCGTTGGTTATCATGGCAACCAGCTGCGCTGGTATGATGATTTACTGGGCGGACCGAAGCTGAGTAATTTGACCAATCCGGCCTTTGTTAATCTGGTGGGTGCAAAATATCTGCTGGTTTCTTCCGATACTAATCTCCCGCCATATTATTTCGGTCCGGACAGTCTCAAGTTGAGCCGCGATTTCGGCCGGGTAAAAGTAATGGAAAATGATAATGCCCTGCCTCGAGCCTTCCTGGTCGGCAATTATGAAGTCGTCCCGGACAGAGCGGATATCTATCCTTTGATTATGGAAGGAAAATCCAATCTGCGTGATATGGTTTATCTTGAGCAGGAGCCGCCGCTGATTCCGTCCGGAGATTCGGTATACGGCTCGGCGGAAATTGTCTCCTATGAAGTCGATTCGGTTATGATCAATGTCGTTACCGATCAGGACGCTCTTCTGGTTCTGACCGACAATTACTATTTTGCCTGGGAAGCATACGCCGACGGTCAGAAAGTTGATGTCTTGAGAGCCGATGGTTCATTCAGGGCAATACCGGTCAAGGCCGGCACAGAACAGGTTTTATTCAAGTACGGCCGGGGATGGAACAATAAGGCAAAGATGGTCACATTATTGACTCTTTTGCTGGTTGCGATTATATTGGTGGCCTATTTGGTGATTTACATTAAAGAAAAGATACAAACGGCATTGACGACAGTATGAATGAAGATAAAAAAGCGCTGATCATATTTCCTACCTACAACGAAAAGGAAAATATTGAACTAATCGTGGCGGAGGTCCTGACCAAGGATCCTCGAATTAATGTCCTGATAGTTGATGATAATTCGCCGGATGGAACCGGTGACATCGCCGATCGTCTGGCGGCCGGTAACAGCCGGATAAATGTCCTGCATCGTACCAATAAGGAAGGTCTCGGACGCGCCTATATAGCCGGTTTCAAGTGGGCGATCGAACACCGCTTCGATTATATCTTCGAAATGGATGCCGATTTCTCGCATGATCCCAGGTATCTCGTCGATTTCCTGACGGCCATCGAGGAAAACGACCTGGTTCTCGGTTCGCGCTATATATCCGGCGTAAATGTCATCAATTGGCCGATGAAACGGCTATTACTTTCGTATTATGCCAATGTCTATACCAGGATCGTGACCGGGCTTCCGGTTCGCGATGGCACCGGCGGATTTAAATGTTTTCGCCGCGAAGTCCTGGAGGCGCTTGATCTCGATGCCATAAGATCGAATGGTTATATTTTTCAGATAGAAGTGTCCTTGCGGGTCTGGAAAAAAGGTTTCCGCATTAAGGAAATCCCGATAATCTTTACCGATCGTGAAAGGGGGGCATCCAAAATGTCCAAGGATATCGTCCGCGAGGCCATCTGGAAAGTATGGTATCTAAGATTTATGACCATGTTCGGCAAAATAAAATAGGTGCCTGACATCAATCCACAAAAAACGGTATCCGCTATTGTCGTGACTTTCAATTCCGCCGAAGGCATTGAGTCATGTTTAAAAGCGCTTTCAACTGAAATTGCTTCAGTCGGAGGGGACATCATTGTCTATGATAACGGCTCCCATGATTCAACCATCAGGGCAGTGGAAACCGGTTTCCCGCATATCCATTTATACAGATCCTCCAGAAACATAGGATTCGGTGCCGGCTGTAATCAAGCTGTCGCCAAATCCGAGAGTGAGTATATTTTATTTGCCAATCCTGATCTGATAATCGACACGGGGGCTCTGGCCGTTTTGATTGAGACGATGAGTAAGCTCCCTGATGCCGGGGCGGTCGCTGCGAGAATGCGCCATCCCGATGGCTCCTTCCAGCCCACCTGTCGGAAGCTGCCGACCTCAAATAATATATTTTTTTCGCGAGGCTCTATTTTTGGAGGGAGATCCGAAAAAAACGGATACACTCTCGACGATTTTGGCGCGACCGCCGAGGTTCCGGCGGCGGCCGCAACCTGTTTGTTGATGCGACGGGATTTCTTCCTTTCTCTCGGCGGTTTCGACGAAAGATTTTTTGTATTTATGGAGGATACCGATTTGTGCATGCGTATCGCGGCGGCCGGGAAGAAAGTATATTTTGAGCCGCGCGCAGGAGGCATTCATCACTGGGGCAAAGGATCATCCGTCTCCTCGTTCAAAAGGCAATGGTACCATCATATGTCAGTCTGGAAATATTTTCTGAAACACTACCCCAACGGCTTTTCTTTGTTGTTGTTGCCGGCCGCATTATTGGTTAACCTGTTGTTGAAAACCGTAACCGGGCGTATCCGGAGTTAAGGCCTGATATATTGGAGAATGTCCCTTGATTTCAAGTTGTCTGATGGTTTTTGTCGCCTCGGCGCTGGCCGGATTGTTATTCACTCTGGTGGTAATAAAACTATGTCATAAATATTCTGTCTATGATCATCCAGGCGGACGACACAAGAGACATAAACAGCCGACCCCGATACTGGGCGGCACGGCCATACTGCTGTCCTTCTGGCTGGGAATTCTGGTCTATATGATTTTCAATGGCGGAGCCTTCGGAGAAATTAAGGAATCGATTCCATATATCCTCCTTGGATCTCTTATAGTCTACGGTGTCGGAATCTGGGATGATTTCAGGCCGCTTTCGGCATGGATAAAACTGGCGGCACAGGCCCTTGCCGGCCTGCTTTTATATTGGGGCGGTTTGACGGTGAATGTTATCTCTCTGCCGGTTCTGGGCGAGATTTCGGTCAACGGTCTGGCGGTCTTGATTACCATTTTCTGGGTAATCGCCTTGTCGAATGCCTTAAATCTTATCGATGGTCTGGACGGTCTGGCGACAGGCGTATCGGTAATCGCCTCAATAACCATGACAATTATCGGCATCCTGTTTAAAATCGATGCAGTCGTGATTATTTCATTGGCTTTATTGGGAACCCTGACGGCCTTCTGGATCTTCAACCGTTATCCGGCAAAGATTTTTATGGGTGACAGTGGATCATTGCTGATCGGCTATTTTTTCGCGGTGATTTCTCTGGTTGTCCCCATTAAATCATATACGACCACGGCCCTGTTCCTGCCGCTTCTGGTTCTTGGAGTTCCTCTAACCGAGACAATTACATCGTTTCTGCGGCGTCTTGCGGCCGGCAAAAATGTAATGAAAGCGGATCGACGACATATTTTTCATATTTTGGCAGTGGCGGGGCTCTCATATCGCCAGATAATCTATTTGTTTTACCTGTCGGGTCTCTTTTTCGGCTTTTTGTCGATTGTGATGCTTCTTTTCGGCAGGGGGCCGGTTTTAATTTTTTTGCTCCTTTTTATAGTTGTAATTTTTATAATATATTTTATCTTAATTGCTCGTATGAGGAAGGAAAAATAGGCCGAACAGGCTGTAATAGATTATGGAAGACAGACAGATACTTGATTTCGAAAAGCCGATTATCGAATTACAGAAGAAGATATCGGATATGAAGGATTTTGCCTCCGGCGCCAATCTTGAGTTATCCGGCGAAATTAAGTCACTTGAGACCAAGCTGGACAAAATGCGCAAGGAAATATTCTCCGGCCTCAGCCGCTGGCAGAAAGTCCTTCTTGCCCGCCATCCCCGGCGGCCATATACGCTGGATTACATCAACAATATGACCACCGATTTTATTGAGCTGCATGGCGATAGGTATTTTGCCGACGATAAGGCCATTGTCGGCGGATTCGCCAAGCTTGACGGCAAACCGGTTTTGATTGTCGGTCAACAGAAGGGTCGCGATACCAAGCAGAAATTATATCGAAATTTCGGTATGCCGCATCCGGAAGGTTATCGCAAGGCACTGAGATTGTTCAAACTGGCCGAGAAATTCAATAAGCCCATCGTGATTCTGGTGGATACGCCCGGCGCCTTTCCGGGTATCGGGGCGGAAGAGCGCGGCCAGGCCGAGGCCATCGCGAGAAATCTGCGCGAAATGTCGATCCTTAGGGTGCCGATTATAATCGTCATTATCGGTGAAGGAGCTTCCGGCGGGGCTCTGGGAATAGCCGTGGGGGATCGTGTCTTTATGTTGCAGTATTCCTGGTATTCGGTAATATCGCCGGAAGGATGCGCCGCGATTCTTTGGCGTGATAATGCATATGCACCGCAGGCGGCCGAGGCGCTTAAATTGACGGCTGATGATTTGATGGAATTGGAAATTATCGATAAAATTATAGAAGAGCCGCCCGGCGGCGCTCATAATGATCCTGAGAGCATAGCCCAAACTGTTAAGAAGCATATTCTGGAGTCACTGGCTGAACTGGAGCAATTGACGGAAGATGAACTGATTATGCAGAGGCTTCAAAAGTTTCGGAAGCTGGGCGTATATCAGGAATAGGAGGTTTATTTATGACATTGTCAAGGGCTTTGCTTGATATTATAGTCTGCCCGAAGTGTAAAGGGGAACTGGAATATAAATCGGATGAAAACAGGTTGAACTGCGGTAGTTGTCGATTGTCATTCCGGGTAGAAGACGAAATCCCCGTTTTACTTATTGATGAAGCCGAAGGATTTTAACAGGGGTGACAATATGAAATTATCCAAGTTTTGTTCCGAGGACCTGATCACATTTAATCTCAAGTCCCAGGATAAGGACGGGGCCCTCAAGGAACTCGTAGAACTTGCATCCAAATCGAAATTAGTCAAAAGTTCCGATGAATTGCTTAAGGACGTTATGGATCGTGAGGAATTGGTCACTACCGGCGTCGGCTATGGTGTCGCCTTTCCGCATGCCAAGACCAAAGCAACCAAGGGGATTGTCATTGCCTTTGGGCGGTCGGAAAAAGGAATTAATTTCGATGCGATGGACCACAAACCGGTTAATCTGTTTTTCCTGATAGCTGCCCCGGAAGATGCGATTGGCGCTCACCTGAATGTTATGGCCCGCCTGTCATACATCATGAAATCGGAAGAGAATCGTCAGAAAATGATGACCGTTACATCGCCGGGCGAATTACTTCAAATGATCGACACGGTCGAATAAACCCTATTCTGGCAGGGAGGCTGGAAAGATGACATGGTTTTCGACGATTTTTCAAAAAAATCGTCGTTTTGTCAGTTATGGACTGGCAATTATTCTCTTTTTGATGATTGCCCTTTCTCCCCGGGTCGTCAGGCCGTTGATGGGCAATGTCTGCTCCAGTTTATTCTTCTATCCCTTTTCGGAACTCAAGGACTATGTCCTTGAACTTCAGCATGTGGCCCGCGAAAACAGAACGTTGAGCAAACAACTGACGGAGGCCTCGCTTCAACTCGATCTTCTGGCCGAGGCCAAGCGCGAGAATCAAAGATTGCGCGAGGTAATCGGCTTTGAACCTCCCGAATCATTTCGGCTGGTCCCTGTAAAAATCGTTACTTTATATCAGAATATTTATCCGGTCGCGGCCGTGATCAATAAGGGGAACCGCGAGGCAATAAGAATCGATCAACCGGTGATTAATCGGTTCGGCCTGGTCGGCAAAATAAGGGAGGTCATGCCTGATTTTGCCACCGTGACCCTGCTTACCGATCCTTCCAATGCCGTTTCCGGCCGCGTCGCCGAGACGCGTGAAATCGGCATCATAAGATTTTCCTCCGACAAGGGGATGTATCTCGATAACCTGCCGGCGGACAGCGATATAAAACCAAAGGATTTGATTATTTCATCCGGTCTGGGGGGAGTCTATCCATCGGGACTGTCGGTGGCCATTGTTGATTCGGCCATGGCTAATCGGGGAGATATTCTAAAAACTGTTTACCTGAAGCCGACTGTTGATTTTTTCAAGATTGACGAGCTGTATGTGCTTATAGGCGGTGAGAAATGAAGATTATTCCGTATATTCTGTATCTCTTTTTCCTCGCATTGCACCTGATTATCACGAAAGATATAATAGTTATCTATGGCGCCGGAATTGACATGGCCGTATTAATTATCACCCTGATAGCACTTTATAAAAGCGAAACGACCACTCTTTGGTTTGCGGTTTGCGCCGGGATAATATTGGGTTCGGTCAGACTTGATTTGATGACCTGGGAGATATTGGCACTGGTCATTCCGGCCCTGATCGTACACCAGGTAGGAACCCGGATCAACCTGGAATCCGTGACATCGCGGCTGATACTGATGGCAGGTTTTCTTTTAATTCACCAGAGTATTATCGCTCTGGTCATTTCAGGTTCGGATTTCCTTACGCTCATTTACAGGACCATCCTGCCGGGGGCAGTTTATACACTGATTATCGGCGGAATCGCTTTCCAGATACTTGACGGACGTATAACCTGGAAAAAGATAAAAGCCCTTTTTTAGTATGCAACATTCATCGACCTCAACCGATACCAGAGTCAAGATATCGGCCTCACTGGTGATATTGGCCGTCATGATTATTATCGGAACCCTTTTCTATCATCAGGTCATCAGATATCGTTTTTTTGCGGAACAGTCGGAAAGCAATCGCATTCGTGTCCAGCCGGTAATTCCCAAACGGGGTTTGATATATGACCGAACTATGGAAGTGTTGGCTGATAATCGCCTGTCCTTTACCGTATCGCTGGTTCCATTCGAGCAGCAGGATGGTGTTACGGTGCCGAAACTGTCGGAATTGCTGGGACTCGATTCAAGCGAAGTGGAAAAGAGAGCCAGGACCAATTTCGTCAGCCGTTATATGCCGACTCCGATAAAAAGAGGTATGGGCATCGACACCGTCTCCATATTGGAAGAAAAGGGACAGTACTACCCCGGTATAACCTACAGTGCCGAGTCGGTTCGAAGGTATCCCGACAGCATATCGGCGGAGACCTTTCTGGGACATGTCGGCGAAGTCTCCAATGATGAAATCAAGCCGGACAAAAAGGACTATCGGCTCGGCAGCCTGATAGGCAAAAGCGGCATTGAAAAACGCTATGATATGCTGTTGCGCGGCCTGGAAGGCACCAGATATATCGAGGTCTCGGCCAAAGGGCAGATTGTCGGGGTATATGAGGGGAAACAGGAAATCCCCGCCCTGGCCGGCAGTGATCTGGTGCTTACGATTGACCGGGAACTGCAGCAATTCATTGTCAGGAATTTCGACAGTGTCCAGTGCTGCGGCGCGGTTGTCGCCATGAATCCAAAGACAGGGGGAATTCTGGCAATAGCCTCATTCCCGCATTTTGATCCCAATATATTCTCCGGTGTTGTGCCGCCCGACATCTGGCAGGGAATAGTCTCCGATACCAATCATCCGTTGCTCAATCGGCCTCTGGCCGGTTTGTATCCGCCCGGATCGACCTCCAAGCTGGTCACGGCGGGGGCGGCGCTGGAATTGGGTTTGGTAAATGAGAATACGGTTCTAAAACCATGCTTTGGCGGCATGCAGTTCGGCAACCGCTTTTTCCGCTGCTGGGAGCCGGGCGGGCACGGTCGACTCGATATGTACGGCGGCATCGAGCGCTCCTGCGATGTGTATTTTTATCAACTCGGGCAGCTTCTGGGTGTCGATGCCTGGGCCGATTATGCCAGGAAATGCGGTTTTGGGGATAAATCCGGAATAGACCTGACCGGTGAAAAAGCCGGTATCGTGCCTACATCGACATACTATGATGACATATTCGGAAAAAGGAAGTGGTCACCTTATTTAATCCTGAACCTGGCTATCGGTCAGGGAGAATTCACCATTACGCCTCTGCAACTGGCGCAGTTTTATTGCGGACTGGCTAATCATGGAGTCGTCAATCAGCCGCATCTGTTAAAACAAATAATCGAACCGACCGGCGAGGTGCATGATGTCGAACCGGTTCTCGCCTATAACCTGCCGTTTTCGCAAAGAACCATCGATATTTTACGGGAGTCATTAAAACTGGTCACGGCCGGAGATCATGGCACCGCCCGAAGTCTCAGGAATAAATATTATGCGGTAGCCGGCAAGACCGGAACCGCCCAGAACCCTCATGGCGACAATCATTCCTGGTTTGCCGCCTTTGCCCCGGCCGATGATGCCAATATTGTCGTGGTTGTTCTTGTGGAAAACGCCGGTCATGGCTCCGAAGTGGCCGCTCCGCTGGCCGGGAAAATAATGAAATATTATCTACTGGAGCGGCTTCCCGCCACCATTGCAATGGAAGAGACCGCCAGGAATTAATATGAGTATCGATTATCGACATCTCGACTGGAAACTGATCGGGGCCGCCCTGATACTTTCGATAATCGGGATACTGCTCATTTATTCGGCCCAATACGATGCGGCCACCGGCGCCTCCCAGGATTATTATATCAAGCAAATGCTCTGGGTATGCATGGCCCTTTTTGCCTTTATAATTATTATTCATATACCGCTGCGTATGATTGATTTTCTGGCTTATCTGTTCTATGCTCTGGGCCTGGTTCTGCTGATGCTGGTTTTTTTCATCGGACATTCCAAGTACGGCGCGGCGAGATGGTTTTCACTGGGGCCGATTAATGTCACGCCTTCCGATATTGCCAAACTGGCCCTGTTAATAACGCTGTCCCGTTTCCTGGCCTATACAAAACTGCGTCCGCAGTCAATAAGAAGGCTATTGATATCGACGCTGATAACTGTCATACCGGTGGGGATGGTAATTGTTCAGCCGGATCTCGGGACATCAATGGTTTTTGTTGCGCTCCTGTTCAGTCTATGGTTCTGGTCGGGTTTGTCACCCTTTTATATAATTCTAATAATCTCGCCCCTTATTTCTTTGCTTACCGCCTTTCACTGGCTGACATGGGTGGTATATCTGGTCATTCTGATAGGCTTTATTCTGGCTTTCAGGCCCGGATTCCTGTCCGGTTCGCTGGCGGTAACGGTAAATCTTTTTTTCGGCATTTTGGCACCGATTGTATGGAACCGGTTGGCCGACTATCAAAAGCTCAGAATTTTGACCTTTCTCGACCCGGGCCGCGATCCCCGTGGCGCAGGATACCAGATTATTCAGTCCAAAATTGCAGTCGGTTCGGGTGGGCTGATTGGTAAAGGGTATCTTGAGGGTTCTCAAAGTCAGCTCAAATTTCTGCCGGAGCGTCATACCGATTTTATTTTTTCCGTCCTGGGAGAAGAATTCGGCTTTGTCGGCACATTAATTGTCGTAGTATTGTTTGCATATATTTTTTATCGCGGCATTATGATTGCGGCGCGTTGTCGATCTAAATTTACTTCGTATCTGGCATGGGGAGCCATGACCATACTTATATTTCAGTTTTTTATCAATGTCGGCATGACCATAGGATTGATGCCTGTGACCGGACTGCCTCTTCCGCTGCTGAGTTACGGAGGAACGTCGCAAATATTGTCCTGGGCATTGATCAGTCTCCTGGTCCTGGCCGATTATCACTGGACCGAATATTAGTCTTGAAATGAAGGATTTTATATGCATCTGAAAAAAATATGTGAGAGCTTTTTGCTATTGCTGATCATTATTTTGATACAACCTGTTGTCGGAAAAGAGATCACCGACTATGTCCCGATGCAGCAAGTGGCATTGTTAAGGAATATCAATTCCATCAAAACGACTGCAACCGTGGATCTGGGCGGCCTGAATGGTACTATGGAAATAATTTTCGTTGTTCCGGATAAGATTTATAATTTGACCGACCTGGGGATTCTCCGACTTGCTCAAACCTATAACGGCGAATCTGCCTGGATGGAAGACCAGAATGGTCAGATATTGGAATTGTCCGGGATGGAAAAGAAAAATCTGATAACCAGCGCTTATATGGCCGGAATGTCATATTTATTTGATGATCGTATGCCGGGTACAGTAGATTTTCAAAAGGACACGGTATTGAAAGAGACCACTTATGAGCTTTTCCTGCTTTTGCCGGATGGTGGAGACTCGCTATGGATGTTTGTAAATCCATCAACCAGCCGCGCGGAAATTATCCGTGAAAAGCTGGATGAAATAGAGGTTTATACATATATGTCCGATTTCAGGGAGGTTGACGGCATCGAAATTCCCTTTGTCAACAGGACCGAGTCGGTCATTCCGCAGTTAAACTCCGTGATCACGACGACCTCGGTGGAATTTAATGTTCCGGTACCGTCGGAATTGTTTGAGATGACCGCCGGCGGGGAAAAGGACTACCTGTTCCCTGAGAATAAGGACTCCGTAATAGTGCCGTTTGAATTGTATGCGGGCCATATCTATATTGAGGTTTCGCTCAACGGTGGGGCGGTGAAAAAGTTTATTTTGGATTCCGGCGCCGGGGTAAATGTTCTGGACAAAGCGTTGTCGGATGAACTGGGATTGATAACCAGCGGTGATCTTCCCGCGAAGGGTGTGGCCGGATACGGGACTGCGTCGGTGGCCGGCGTCGATTCCATTGATGTCGGCGATATTCGCCTTTATAACCAAATCGTCGGTATAATTGACTTATCCAATATTCGCACCCTGGCCAAGGAAGGATTTGGTGGTGTGGTCGGATTTGATCTTTTGCAGAGATTTCCCTTCAGGCTTGATTTTAGGGACAATTTTCTTGTTTTCTATAATCCGGACACATTTGTACCGCCGGATTCGGAATTTGCCGTGGATTTCGAATTCCATTTGAAAGTCCCGGTTGTCCAGGCCCAGTATGACAAAATAAAGGGGAGATTCCTGGTTGATTTCGGCAATGCCCTGGGCCTGATTCTTCACAAAGCTTTTGTCGATAACAATAATCTGGACAGCACCTTTTCCGAAGTAAAAAAGATGGAAAGAGGTGTCGGGGGCGTTGGCGGACAATCCGATGGTTTTGCCGCGATCGGAACGATGTTCAAATTCGGACCGGCCGAGATATTGAATCCGACTTTAATGGTGGCCGGCGGATCGGGCGGGATAATGGACTCGCGAGAGATTGATGGCAATATAGGAAATCTGGTATTGAGAGACTTTTCTGTTTTAATGGATTATAAAAATAAAAAAATGTATATTCTGCCGGTGCAATGATTAAATGGGAGAATGCCGATCCTGTATTTGATTGAAACGGTGGAGGCGGGGTATGAGTAAAAGAGACATGATGATAAAAATATTCATAATCTTAATGGCCGGAGTAATTTTTCTTTCTCCGGCATCATCGGCCCTTGAGCTGGTGAAGAAGAATTTTTCAGATAAAAATTTCGCAGGGGCAAGATTGGGGGTCTGGACCAATCTTGGCGACAAGGACGCTCCTGAGGCATCCGGAATCGACATGGAGTTCGACAACAGCTCGGTTTACGGCGAGTTTTTTTATGCCTTTCGGGTGGCCCCGCCGCTGGCCGTCGAAATTTCGCTCGGTTTGTACAGCCGCGGGGATGTGCTATACAGCTATGAAACATCGACCTATATCGGAGCCGTGAATCTGTATCCGGTGTTCCTGTCGGCCAAGCTTTATCCCTTCTATAAGCTGGAAAGCCTGCCGTTCTATCCCTATGCCCAGCCGGGCGTCGGGTTCGTTTATGGCAGCCAGAGTGTAATCGACTACGACGATTATTATTACTATTATTACGGATATACTGCTGAAGATACCGAAACCAGGTTTACATATATACTGGGCGGTGGAATAGACTGGCCGGTGGCAAGCAATATCGGTCTTACGGCAAGTTATAAATATATGCCCGTCAAATTCGGCGAAGCCCTGGCGGGCGTGAGAGATTATTCAGGATGGACCTTAACAATCGGCGTTGGATATATTTTCTGATGCCGGAACTTATGTATAATAAGGAGGTTGCATGGCAATCAAAGTAGGTATTAACGGATTTGGGAGAATCGGACGTCTGGTCTTTCGAGCTGCCCAGAAATCAAAAATAGAAATTGTCGGTATTAATGACATCACCAATGCCGCAACATTGGCACATCTTTTGAAATATGACTCCATTCACGGCAAATACCAGGGCGAAGTCGGTCATTCCGACAACCGCCTCATTGTCGACGGCAAGGAAATTCCCATCATGGCGGAACGCGATCCGGCCAGTCTGCCATGGAAGGTGCTCGGGGCCGACATTGTTGTTGAAGCAACAGGATTATTCAAAGATAAGGAATCGGCCGGCAAACATCTTCATGCCGGAGCCAAGAAAGTGCTTATTTCGGCCCCGGCCAAGAAGCATGACGGGACTTTCGTGATAGGCGTCAATGATAAAGAATATGACAAGAACAAGCATCATGTCATCTCGATCGGAAGCTGCACGACCAACTGCCTGGCGCCGATAACAAAGGTGCTGCTGGATAATTTCGGCATCGAAAAAGGCTATATGACCACCATACATTCGTACACCAATGATCAGAGAATTCTGGATCTTCCGCACAAGGATCTCCGCCGTGCCCGGGCCGCCGCAATGTCGATGATTCCGACCACCACCGGCGCCGCCAAGGCGATTTCCGAAGTGATTCCCGCTACCAAGGGCAAACTGGATGGCTGTGCTATCCGTGTTCCGACGCCGGATGCCTCCCTGGTGGATCTGGCCGTTATTCTGGAGAAGGATACTACGGTGGCGGAGGTCAATGCCGCTATGAAGAAGGCCGCCTCCGGCCCGATGAAGGGAGTTCTGGAATACACCGAGGAACCGATCGTCTCGATTGACATTGTCGGTAATCCTCACAGTTCGGTCTTCGACTCGCAGTTGACGATGGTCAGTGGTAACTTCGCCAAAGTATTCTCCTGGTATGACAACGAATGGGGATTCTCCTGCCGCATGGTTGACATGCTGGCCAGGATGCTGTAAAGCGCAAGCCCCCGAAAGGGGGCTTTTAAACGGCGTCAGTATGAATAAATCGACGATATCAAGTGTGAATTTTAAGGGCAAGAAAACGCCGGTCCGGGTTGATTTCAATGTTCCTTTGGACAGCGCGCGGCATATCACCGATGATCGTCGAATTGGCGAGTCTTTGCCGACCGTGAGTCATATCATAGACAATGGCGGCCCTGACCGATATAAAGTAAATGAAGGAATGACAGCATGAGATTGACAATAATAGCCGGCAACTGGAAAATGAATAAGACCAATGCCGAGGCTGCGGAACTGGTGACCGGAATAATAAAGAATGTCGGCGGGCTGAAATCTCCCCTGGTGGTTCTTTGTCCTCCGTTTACCGCCCTGAGCGAAATGGCGAAACTGACGGCAGAGAGCAATATTTTTGTCGGCGCTCAAAATATGTATTTCAAGGAATCAGGGGCATTTACGGGCGAAATTAGCCCTATGATGCTCTTGACAATCGGTGTAAAGTATGTTATTTTGGGCCACTCGGAAAGAAGGGAATACTTCTTCGAGACCGATACGATTGTAAATGAGAAGGTTAAGCTGGCCGTAAAAAGCGGGCTTAAACCGATTGTTTGTGTCGGTGAAAAACTGGAAGAACGCGAAAAAGGCAAGACTGAGGAGGTAGTCGGCAGACAGGTTAATGGCGCACTTGACGGTTTGACGGCCGAGGATATGAAACGGGTCGTCATCGCCTACGAACCGGTTTGGGCGATCGGGACCGGCAAGACAGCCACCCCGGAAATGGCTCAGGATGTGCATCGTTTTATTCGAAATCTGATACGGGAAAAATTCGGGGAAACTATGGCCGATGATTTATCGATACTCTATGGCGGCTCAATGAATGCCGGCAATGCGGCCGGGCTCTTGAAACAGCCTGATATTGACGGCGGGTTGATCGGCGGGGCCAGCCTGAAGGTTGATGATTTTACGCAAATAGTCAAATCTGCATAGACGGAGGAATTGCTTTGTTTACTGTAATGGTTGTCTTTCATACACTGGTCTGTATTCTGCTCATGATCGTCGTTCTGATGCAGTCGGCCAAAGGTGAAGGTCTGGCCGGCGCCTTCGGCGGCGGCGGTACCGGGCTGACTGGAGCGGTGTTCGGCGGGCGCGGCGCGGCCTCATTTCTTTCGAAGGCGACAACGATTCTGGCGATCGTTTTTATGATTAATTGCGGCGTTTTGGCCTTCATGTCGAGCCACCGCAGTGGCCGTACTACCGGGGCAACTCCGGCCGGATCGGTCGTTACCGAAGAGGCTCAGAAGGAAATGGAACGCCAGGCGGCTCAGCAGCAGTCGCTTCCGGCTGATGATCAGGGCGGCACGCTTCCGTCTGATCAAAGCACCAACGAGAGCGATCTGCCGGCAGTACCGACCGGTGATGAAACCGGACAATAATTTTGACCTCAAGAATGTCGCGGAAGTGGTGGAATTGGTAGACACACCATCTTGAGGGGGTGGCGCCGAACAGGCATGGGGGTTCAAATCCCCCCTTCCGCACCATATATAAAAGCCCCCGCCATTGGCGGGGGCTTTTTATTTTTGATCTGAGTACGTTTCTCCATAATAATTTTTTCTTGTTTTATTGCATAATTTTTTCAATAGTAATAATGTGATCGACTCGTTGAGCCGGTCATGACGACAATCAATCGAATTTCAATTTTCATTGGACACCGAATTTCAACCGCATCCTGGGTGTCGTCAAAATTAATATTTATCCATGCCAGACACCGGGGTCGGCTCTATTGAGCCGACAGGCGAATAGAGTGGGAATTTAAAATCAATATTTATTGTTGGAGGTTGCGGATGAAAGCGAAAAACATTGTCGGCCTTTTGATGATGGCAACGCTGATTTTTCTGGTGCTTTATGCCTGCAATGGGTTGACGGTCGATAACAGTCTCTCGCCGCCCACTATCGGATCGCCAATCTACAACTGTGCCAGTATTATTTCGTACGGGGGCGCCGACAGAGACGCCAAGATTCGAATCTATGTCAACGGCTCAAAGGTCAAAGAGTTCAATACCTGGATGGGCTGGGGAGAAGTGGTCCTGCCCAATGAATTGAGTGCCGGAGATATAGTCTCGGCGGCTCAGATAATCGGCAACCATATCAGCGTTAAAACCCGGGAACCGATAACAGTGACCACTATTCCACCGTCGAAACTGGTCGGCGGTGAAAAGCTCCGAAAATCGAAAATAAGGGCGCCGCTATATGAATGCCAGAGTTGTGTCATTGTCGAAAACATCGTGGAAGGAGCCACCGTTCGGCTGGCCCAAAACGGCACCGAAATGAAAGACGGCATAACGCCATACAGTTTTATCAGATTATATGTTCCGGAACTTGTCGAAGGTGACGGGTATGATGCCTGGCAGGAGATGTGTCTCAAGCGGAAAGGGTATGTCAGTGATCATTCCGATCTTGAAAAAGTCCAGGCAAGGCCGCATGACCTTCCGACCCCCGAGATTCATGAGCCGATCATAATCGGCAGCGATGCCTGCCGCGTGGACAATCTGTTCCTGGGGGCTAATGTCAGAATTTATGCCGATGACGGCAGCGGCGCGGTGCAGGTGGGAGGCGGTGTTGCTATTGCCGGCGCGGTCATTTACAAAATCAATCCCGTTTTTAATGAAAATTCGATCTATTTTGCCGTGCAGTACCTGTGTGATCTGGAGTCGCCGCCGTCGGATAAAGTCCCTCCGGAAAAAGAAGTCCCGGCTCCTGTCATCAATGCCCCGATTTGTCAGGGTGAGATTTATGTCACGGTATGTAATACCGTGGTTTTAAGTACGGTAAAGGTTTTTGTCAACAACGTCCAGGTTGGTCAGGCCGCCGGTAATGGCGATTGTGTTAAAATCGCCCTTGGCGATGCCACGGTGCTGGCAAACGGAGATAAAGTAACGGCACAGCAGATCGTGGCCGCAACGGCCAGCCCGATTTCTTCGCAAGTCATAGTCACAACCGGGGGAGCGCCGCCCTATGATCCGGCCTATTGGAATGATGCGGCCACTGTCAACTGCAACAATTGCTATAATTATGGATGTAACATTAAGACCAATACTTATGCGCAGCCGGGTTATGCCCATGGTGCCACTCATTCTCTTACCTGCGCCACGGTAAGCGCCGCGGCACAGGCAGATGGTCTGGTTCCAACGAATATCGATAAAGGCTGCCGGGAGTGCACCCATATTGTCGCTCTGGTTATATCGCCCAATAAGGATTATCACTGGTATCGTCTTGATGATAACGGGCGATGGTCGCACAAGATGGACGGCTATCCGTGCAGCGATCTCGACGGTTCCGGAAATCCCATTACTAACCCGGAAACGGCGGATCGTAAGGTTTATAACGGGCCCGATATTGTCAGGGATTACAGCATTTTCTGTGGCTATTTCTGCGTGGATAAAAATAATGTAGTAATTGACGGCCCATATTCATGCTACTAGGGACCAAATGTGTATAAGAAAATAGGAGGTTCAAGTGAGTGGACTTGTATATATGAGAAAAGTAAATATAATCATCCTGTTGACGGC
>JBFMFJ010000022.1:0-19604 GCA_040752235.1 Candidatus Zixiibacteriota bacterium
CGGTCGCCGTGAAGATGATAAGTACTTATCAGGATAATGGCGATTTTCCCTGTTTTCATCTCCGCGACGATATCCTCAAATGAAAAATTTTTATAGTCCGCCTCAACGCCAAGATCGAGAGCTTTCCTTTTCATATCTTTATGAACCAGTCGAATGACCTTGCGCTTGTCTTCATCGCGCACCGAAGAAAAGAACGGCGGCTGATCCTTGGATAATATAACCTTGGTTTGAAAACCTCTCCTCTGTGCCGCCAGGGCCAGACCAAACGGCCCGGTCCCGCCGAACCCTGATGTCATGTAAATCAGCGTCGCCTCTTTCCACAGAATCATTTCCAGAGTACGCGTCAAACCAAGATCCGGTTTGAAATGCTTGAATACCATCATCAGGCTGGCCGGTCCGCATGAAAATTCTTCCGTCTGCGCATAGTAGGGAATCTTTAGATGCATTTTCTCGGGATTGAATCGATTCAGAATTTTTTCCATTTTCAGGGCCGGAGTGCCGTCGGTGTAGTAATCATCCTCAGTGCCGATCTCATGATATCCCACTTTTTTATAGAAGGCTATGGCGTTGGTGTTATCGAGGCGGACCTCCAGATGCACTATCCGGCAGCGGTTTTTAACCGACTCATCCTCACAGGCCTTGAGCAATATCTTACCCAGTCCCCGGCCGTGCATGGCCGGATCGATGAAAATATCATACAGTCTTGCCAGACTGATGCTCTTCCTCCAGAGCATGACTGCCGCCCCAACCAGTTTCTCCTCCAGTTCAATAACCAGTATTCTCGATTTGGCTCTGGTCAGCAGGTACCTGAATTGTCTCCGGGTGAATCGGTCACTCTTGAAGACCCTTTCTTCAAGCTCCACCAGTCGATCCAGATCCCTGGCCGTGGCATTTCTGATTTTGGGTTCAGTCGGCATATTTTTACCTCAGCCAACCAGATACCGGATTATGTTTTCGTAGATATCAGGCGCCTTGGAGTCTTCATCGCCGCCGAAAATAGTCGGGTTGTCATTAACCTCGATAACCACATAGTCGTCGCCGACCTGTTTAAGGTCTATTCCATAAATACCGTTTCCGATAGCGTTGGCGGCTTTGAGAGCGGTTTCCATCAGTTTCGGGTCGGCCTTTTCCCGCTCAAATCCTTTGACTGTTCCTTCAATCCGGCGGCCGTCCGTGGTATAAGTCAATATCTTCCATCGTCTCTTGGGAATACCATACTGACAAATATAAAGCGCCTTTCCTCCAAGCACGCCCACACGCCAGTCGAACTCGGAACGCAAAAACCGCTGGGCCACGATCCGGTCGGAACGGCGGAAAAAGCGGTGCCCCACCTTGAGATATTCCGACGGTTTTTCCACTTTTTCGACATACATCGAAAAACTGCTGTTCGGGGCTTTCAGAACCATGGGACTTCCCAGGTAATCCAGCAACTCCACCCCTTTTTCGCGCGTAAGCTCCTTTTCGGTAAGGAATATTGATTCCGGAATCGGCACCCCCGCCCGGATCAGGTGCTGGTACATATTAACCTTATCGCAGCAGATATAAATCGAACTCGGGTCATCGATAACCCGAATGCCGTATAGCTCGGCCATTCGGGCCGCCACATAGGATGAATTCAGCGGATCGGTCAGAGCCCTGATGAAGATGGCATCATACTGCGGAATTTTGTACATGTCCGGTCGAAAAATAAAATCGGTCCGGTGTCCCATCTTTCTCGCCACCTGGCTCAGCCTCATCAGTGCTTCCATCTCGCCGGAACTGGAGATGGTGTAACGCTCGACATATATGCCTATCCTAGCCATGTCACCTTCTCCAATAGATATTCGTATTCGCGGGTACTCAGTTTATCGAATGGAAGCTGCGATATATCGCTTAGCAGAATGTTGCCATTTGCCTGAATGATCACTCTTACCTTGGCCAGTGGAATATGAAAGATTTTCCAGATCACTTCGGCCGCCGGGCGGAATTTGGTCGAAACCGACCAACCCAGCACCGCTCTGAAATATTTCACCTGGCTGTCCGGCGGCAATTCCTGGCAGCATATCGCATAAGTATAATTTCTCGTAATGGACCTGGCGATTGTCGGATGACGCCCCTGCTTGAGAACCGTTCGGCTGCGAATCATAAAGGGATTAATCGGATCAAGAATCACCGGCGGTTCGAAATATCCGTTCGAAATGTAATATTCCGGCACCGGCAGGCTGGCCAGTTTCGCCTTTTCCAGAAACAGAGGGGAAACATAGGCATCCAGCATTTCCTTATTGGTCGGATAAATATTTTTGCCCTCATTCTCGAGATCCTGCGAAATATAGTAAGGCAATTCCAGATAATCATAATTACCGGCCAGATTGACGATGCAATCTTCATGTTTATAGTAGGCAAGGTAATTATTCTCTTCCGCCTGGCGCAGTAGAGATCGTTTCATCGCACTCATAATATTTTCTCACTGTCTTGATAAAAATCTTTTCTCATTCGGGCCGGCAAAATTATTTCCTAAAATTAAAACGGCCCTTCAAGCCCCAAAATAGATGTTATTTAGATAGGGTTACAATATAAATTTTATCGAAAATGGGTAATTTTCAATATTCGGCTTTTGCGCGTCTGTTCAGACCGGGCGCTTTTATCATGAAATCACCTTATGCTTACGGCCGACCCGGGTGAAAGCCACGATCGCCTTGTCGAGATGCTCCCGCGAATGCGCCGCCGAAATCTGAACCCGGATGCGTGATTTTCCTTTCGGCACCACCGGGAAGAAAAATCCGACAACGTATATTCCTTCCTCATACAGATCCCGGGCTATCATCTGAGAAAGCTGAGCGTCGTTTTCGAATTTACGAAATAAGATCGGGACAATCGGATGAACCCCATCGATTATATCAAATCCGAGGCCTTTCATCTCAGCCCGGAAATACCTCGTGTTTTCCATCAACCGTTGTCGCAGATCGTCGCTCTGGTCAAGCAGATCAAATGCGGCGATCCCCGCGGCCGCAATCACCGGCGGAATAGTGTTGGAAAACAGATATGGTCGCGATTTTTGCCGCAGAATTTCGATAATCTCTTTTCGGCCGGTGGTGAATCCGCCAGAGGCTCCGCCCATCGCCTTGCCCAGAGTCGACGTGATAATATCGATTTTGCCGAAAACATCGCAATACTCTATCGTTCCCCGCCCCTGTTTGCCCAGGATTCCGGTGGCGTGCGAGTCATCGACCATAATCATCGCGTCATACGTTCCGGCCAGTTCGATTATTTTTTGCAGGTTGGCAATATCGCCGTCCATCGAAAAGACGCCGTCGGTCACGATAATTATGTTTCTGGCCGGAACCGGTTCCTTGGCCAGCCCGGGGCCGTCCCAGATATCCATCCCTTCGCGGGCCTTTTTCAGGGCGCTCTCCAGCGAACGCATATCGGAATGCTCATAAAGAAACCGCTTGGCCTTGCACAGCCTGATTCCATCGATAATACTGGCATGGTTGAGAGCATCGGTAATTATGGCGTCCTCCGCCCCCAGCAGGCTTTCGAACAAACCGCCGTTGGCATCGAAGCAGGATGAGTATAGAATTGTATCCTCGGTCTGATAAAAGGCCGAGATTTTCTGCTCCAGAACACGGTGCAAATCCTGAGTCCCGCATATGAAGCGCACCGAGGCCAGCCCAAAACCGTATTTGTCAAGGGCCTCATGCGATGCTTTTATCAGACAGGGGTGGTTGGCCAGACCGAGATAATTATTGGCGCAGAAATTCAACACCTCCCGAGGCTCCGAACCGGCCGGATAGCTTACCCTGATATTGGCTGTCTGGTCCGATAGAATTATCCGCTCATCTTTATATAATCCGGAGTCTTTTATTTTTATCAATTCCTGCTTGAGGTCATATTTCACACGCTGGTACATAAAGCCTTCCCCTTTATTCAATTCTTACTTATTTATCATATTCAGTGAATATACGGATATTTGATTCAATTATGAAGGGCTGTTTATTAGAGGTGGCAGGGGCGAAAATGGTTCGCCCCTGCCAGAGAATTACATGCCGTAACGGTCGATAATTTCCTGCTTCGTCTTATGAAGAATTTCGAACTTCTTCCCCGCTTTGATAAAGGCATCAAGCGCCTTTTCCAGATGATGGATTTCATGGGCGGCCGAAAGCTGGGTCCTGATTCGGGCCTGTCCTTTGGGGACCACCGGGAAGAAGAACCCGACTGCATAAATGCCGTCATCATAGAGCATCCTGGCGATATCCTGGGAAAGTTTGGCATTGAAAAGCATCACCGGGACAATCGGCGTCTCGCCTTCCTTAATAATAAAGCCCGCTTCCGTCAAACCTTTTCTCCAGAATTCGGTGTTTTTCTCCAGTTTATCACGCCGTTCGGTGGTTTTGCTGATAAGATCCAGCACCTTCAAGGCCCCTGAAACCACCACAGGCGGGATAGTATTTGAGAAAAGATAGGGGCGCGCCTTCTGGCGGCACATCTCGACAATTTCTTTTCTCCCGGAAACGCAGCCGCCGGAGGCACCGCCGAGCGCCTTGCCCAGAGTGGTCGTTATAATGTCAATTTTCCCGACTACTCCGCAATGCTCATGCGTTCCCCGTCCGGTTTTGCCGATAAAGCCGCTGGCGTGCGAATCATCGACAAATACCATCGCGTTGTATTTCTCGGCCAGTTCCACGATTTTGTCGAGCTTGGCCAGATCGCCATCCATAGAGAAGGAACCATCGGTGATAATCAGTCTCAGCCTGGCCTTCTGGTGGAACTCCAGTTTCTGTTCCAGGTGAGCCATATCCGAATGCTTGAAATTGTCGGTCTGTGCCTTGCACAGGCGCATACCGTCGACAATCGATGCATGCACCAGACGATCGGCGATCATGACATCGGCTTCAGTCAGAATCGCCTCGAAAACGCCGGCGTTGGCATCCATACATGACGGGAAAAGAATCGTATCCTCGGTGCCAAGGAAGGTCGTCAGTTTATCCTCGAGTTCCTTGTGAATGTCCTGAGTGCCGCAGATGAATCGCACCGATGACATCCCGTAGCCGCGGTGATCAAGCCCCTTTCGAGCCGCCTCGATAACCTCCGGGTGCGAGGACAGCCCCAGGTAGTTATTGGCACACATATTAATGACTTTTTTCCTGTTAGCGCCGATGGGAAAAACAACCTCGATATCAGAACTCTGCGGAGAACAGATTATCCTCTCCTCCTTAAAGATTCCTCCCTGGCGAATCGTTTCGAGGTCGTTTATGAAAAGTTCTCTTACAGAATCATTAAATGACATACTGCACCTACTGGACGTTGAATTTCTTTAAGACTTCAACTATGTTATTGACCGAATCGAAGGCTTCCGGTGTGGCAACATCATCCGGTATCTTGATGTTGTACTTATTCTCCAGAAACAGCTTCAACGATACCATCGAAAATGAATCAACAATGCCGCCGGAAATCAGCGGTGTGTCAAAAGTAACCTCACGATCATCATCTTCTTCGAGGTACTCATTCTTGACATATTCCAAAATTATTTTCTTTGTATCCGACATGACAGTCTCCTTAATATATTTGAATTAAAGATCATTCATCATTTTCAAGAGTCGAGGTGTCGCCGATTTCCTCGCCCCACTCCCTGGCTCTCAACAATCTTCTCATAATTTTGCCACTGCGGGTTTTGGGCAGAGATGCCACAAATTCGATTTCCTGCGGCATGGCCAGCGGTGATAATTTTTTGCGGACGAAGTTCATAATGGCCAGGTTCAGATCCTTGGAAGGCTCGAAACCTGGTTTAAGGGCGATAAAGGCCTTGACCACTTCCATATTGACCGGGTCGGGTTTTCCCACTACCGCAGATTCAGCCACAGCTTCATGCTCCAGAAGAGCCGACTCGATTTCGAATGGGCCGACCAGGTGACCGCCGGTGTTGATGACATCATCATCCCGTCCGACAAACCAAAAATAGCCGTCTTCATCGATACTGGCGCGATCGCCGCAAATATACCAGCCGTTTTTGAATTTGGACTTATATGTGGTTTCATTATTCCAGTATGTTCGCATCATGGACGGCCAGCCCGGTTTCAATGCGATCAATCCAACCACACCCTTGCGTTGAATCGGTTCATATGTATTCAGGTCAACCACGGTCGCGGTGATGCCCGGAAACGGCTTGCCCATCGAACCCGGCTTGATTCTCATATTAGGATAGTTCGATATCACAATACTGCCGGTTTCCGTCTGCCAGTAAGTGTCATGAAACGGCAGACCGAAAGCTTCTTCCGACCAGATAACCGCCTCGGCATTGAGAGGTTCACCGACCGAACACAGATGCCGCAGTGTCGACATGTCATGTCTCTTGACGACATCAGTTCCTTCCTTCATCAGGGCGCGAATGGCGGTCGGAGCCGAATACCATACTGTGATTTTATGCTTCTCAATAAACTTGTACCATGATTCGGCCTTGAAACCGGAATCGAGAACACACTGCGTTATGCCGCAAACCCACGGCCCGATGATGCCATAGGAGGTTCCCGTCACCCAGCCCGGGTCGGCGGTACACCAGTAAATATCATCATCTTTAAGATCCAGAACATACCTGGTGGTAATAAACTGAGATATAAGTGAGTAGTGCACATGCTGGGCGCCTTTGGGCTTGCCGGTCGTTCCCGATGTATAGTGCAATACCGACGGCGTCTCGGCCTTTGACGGATAAATTGCAATTTCCTCGATCCTCTCTGCATTGTCCATCGAGAAGGCAATTTCTCTCTCGCGAAGCGGCTTGCTGCCGTCATCATCCACAACGATAATGAACTCGAGATCGGGCAGGACATTGATAATATTGCGAACTTTGGGAAGATGCTTCTTTTGCGTCATGATCGCCCGCGTTTTGGCATCTTCAAGGCGGGTCAGAAGCGATTCCGAACCGAAAGCCGAGAACAATGGCTGCGCAATGCCGCCCATTTTAAGGATTCCGAGAAATCCGAAATACAATTCCGGTACTCTGTCCATGAAAATACAAATTCGATCCCCGTGCTGAAGCCCCAGTTTCATTAGAAAGTGGGCGATTGAATTGGTCAGCAATCTCATATCATTGAAGGTATATTTTCTGACATTCCCGCTGTAACCTTCCCAGATCAGCGCCAATTTATCCTTCCGGCCCATTCGGCAAATCCGGTCGGTGCAGTACTCACCGATATTGATTACGTCCCCCTTGTGATAACCCAGCTCCTGTTCCGAAATTTCCCAGCTGAAGTCTTTTACTTTTTCTTCGTAAACTCCAAGATTCGTCATTACAAATCTTCCTCTATCTTAGCATACGCTGTTTGAAATGTGAATATGTTTTCTCATTAAATGTCATTTGTGTCTTAAGGCTCCATCAGGAGTACAACCTTTGATGAGGGTACTTTCCCGGAAGCCGCGATATCAATCGCTTCCATAAAATCGGTGAATTGAAAATGGTGGCTTATAACCGGACCGATATCGATTCTCCCGAAATCCAGCAGGTTCTTCACCTGATACCATGTCTCGAACATTTTGCGGCCGTTAATCCCGATTATTTTTGCTCCCTTGAATACCACATTTTCGGCCATATCGAACTCGAACGGCGCCGAGGCGATGCCGAAAGCCGTGAATGTCCCCATCCTGCGCAGAATGGCAAAACCATCACTGACGGCATTCTTATTGCCGGCCATATCCAGCACGACATCGACTCCACCGGAAGTCTCTTCGATAATTCTCTGACGGTATTCATTATCCGTCGTGACATTAATCGATACATCCGCGCCCATCTGTCGGCATATATCCAAATTGAATTCTATCATGCCAAGATTATATATGAATGCCGCGCCGACCGCTTTGGCGACTCCGCAGGCAAAGGCTGCGATCGGCCCGTCGCCTATAATCGCGATTCTCCTGGCGGAGACATTACTCTCCATCACGGTATAAACGGCGTTCCCCAGCGGTTCCTGGACCGATGCAAATGCCGGAGACATGTCGGGATTATTTTTCCAGCAGCAGACTTCCGGGATGACGGCATACTCGGCAAAAATACCATTGACATCCACACCCAGAATGGACAGGTTCTGGCAAAGATGCATATTGCCCGTTCTGCACATATAGCAATGACCGCACGGGATATGTGTTTCCGCCGAGATAAAATCGCCGACTTTCATGCCTTTAACGGATGATCCAATTTCGACAATTTCGCCGCAGCATTCATGACCGAAAATCATCGGCGGCTTGATTCTTCTTTCCGCCCATTTATCCCAGTTATATATATGCTTGTCGGTTCCGCAAATAGATGCCGCTTTGACTTTTATGAGGACTTCATTTGATTGGGGATGCGGAATTTTTGCCTCACTCATTTCCGCCCCGGCAGCCGGTCGCACCTTCATAGCCGCCAGCATTGTACCGGACATTTAGCTTCCTCTCAGACTCAAAAGTTCAACTCGGGAAAAAATACTGTTTTGCCTGCCAAAAGTCAAATTCTTTGCAGGAATAATAAAAAAGGCCCATGATGGGCCCTTTTATGACATATATGAAGAATATTAACCTGTTACCGATTGCTCGGCCTTGAGAACATCGACGCTTTCAACGCCCAGCGAGGTATCCAGCGACAAAGCCGCCTTCAACAATGGGGTATCATAGCTTACTTTTCGAATCCGGCCCGCCACTTCAATAATTGGAATCGATTCAATGGCGCCGCCTCTTAAAGCCACCATCTGGCCGAACTTTCCGGCATACGCCAGCCGCACCGATTCGCAGCCGAATTGGCTTGCCAGAAGTCTGTCAAATGCGGTCGGTGTTCCGCCCCGAAGCAGGTGCCCCAGTATGGTTACTCTGGTTTCAATATTGGCTATCCCCTCAATCTGAGCAGCCAGCTGATTTGATATGCCGCCGAGACGCAATTGATCGGGGCTGTTTTTGACAACTTTCTTGACTACCATATCGCCGCCTTCAGCCTTGGCTCCTTCGCCAATTACAATAATGCTGAAATTGCGGCCCTTGCGGTTTCTGGATCGGATTTTGTCGACTATGACATCAATATGGTATGGAATCTCGGGAATAAGGATAATATCGCCGCCGCCGGCAACTCCCGAAGCCAACGCCAGCCAGCCGGCATACCTGCCCATAACCTCGACTATCATCACCCGGTGGTGAGCCTGCGCCGTAGTATGGATTTTGTCGATGGCATCAGTCGCAGATGCCAGCGCGGAGTCAAAACCGAAAGTCTGATCGGTTCCCCAGAGATCATTATCAATGGTTTTCGGAACGCCTATGATATTAAGACCCTTTTTGGCCATCCCGTTGGAGGCGGCCATAGTCCCATCACCGCCGATCGCGATAAGAGCATCCAGACCGAGCCGCTCGAAATTCTGGACTGCCTGAGATGATCGGTCAAGATAAATATATTCATCTCCCTGAAGCACCGGATAGTGGAACGGATCGGCCCTGTTGGAGGTCCCGAGAATTGTCCCGCCCAGAGCCAGAATCCCGGATACATCCGAGGATTTGAGGGTCTTATAACGATTTTCAATCAAGCCTTCATAGCCGTCCTGAAAACCTACCACTTCCATGTCATAATCGCTGATAGCGGTTTTGACAACCGCCCGAATAACCGCGTTCAAACCGGGGCAATCACCGCCTCCGGTCAAAACGCCGAGTTTCATTTTTTCTGCCATACTTCTGCCCTGCTTATTTCATCTCCGCAGTCTTTTCGATAGCTTCGTCCTTTTTAAACTCAAGATATACTTTCTCAAACATTTCAGCAAGCTTTCGCGCCTCGGTTTTGTATTTATCTTTATCGGCCCAGCCTGATGCCGGATTCAGTACACTTTTCTCAACACCGGGGCATGTCAACGGAATATCCAGACCAAAGAAATCATCCTTCAGAAAATCTGAATTAATCAATTTTCCTTCAAGTATCGCTTTTATAATCGCTCGGGTATTGGCAATGCTGATCCTGCTACCGACACCGTACGGTCCATTTATCCAGCCGGTATTCACCAGCCAGCAATCAACTTTGTGTTTCTTGATCTTATCGCGGAGCAGATTGGCATAAACGGTCGGTTCCAGGGCCATAAACGGCGACCCGAAACAGGAACTGAAGGTTGCCTTGGGTTCCGTTACTCCCATTTCCGTCCCCGCGACCTTGGCGGTGTAGCCGATCAGGAAATACTTTTGGGTCATTTCCGGGGTCAGCTTTGCGACAGGCGGCAGAACCCCGAAAGCATCAGC
Source organism: Candidatus Zixiibacteriota bacterium (assembly GCA_040752235.1). Classification (GTDB taxonomy): domain Bacteria; phylum Zixibacteria; class MSB-5A5; order GN15; family PGXB01; genus PGXB01. Next base: position 10,210 of record JBFMFJ010000022.1, read on the forward strand.
GGTCAGTAATATAATATTATTGGGATGCCCGCCCATTCCATCAGGAACGCTGTTCTTGATATGGGTTATCGGGTATGCGGCGCGCGTATTTTCCGTCAGGCCGGAGTCATTCAGGTCAATCCGTCTGGTATCGATATCAATAGCGACATTTTCAAGAACCGTCCCGAATTTACGTGTGCATTCATATATATCCGGCTCACCCTCTTTGGAAAGCCTGATAACCTTGGCGTAACAGCCGCCCTCGAAATTGAAGATACCATTCTCGCTCCACCCGTGCTCATCATCCCCTATCAATCCTCTATCCGGGTCGGTGGAAAGCGTCGTTTTGCCGGTCCCGGAGAGCCCGAAAAATATGGCTGTATCACCTTTTGCCCCCATATTGGCCGAACAATGCATTGATAAAACATTCTTCTGCGGCAGATAATAGTTTTTTACGGTGAAAATGGCCTTTTTGATCTCACCGGCATATGATGTCCCGCCGATTATGACCAGTTTTTTTTCAAAGTTGAGAATAATAAAGGCCTCGGAGTTGGTGCCGTCCAGATCCGGATTGGCATGAAAATTCGGAATATGAATAACGGTAAACTCCGGCTCAAAGGATTCCAGGTTCGCCTTATCCTTTATTCTAATAAACATGTTGCGGACAAACAAGTTATGCCATGCCGTTTCATTTATTACTCGAACTGACATTCGGTAGTCGGGATCGGCTCCGGCGTAACAATCCTGGACATATAACTGCTTGCCCTGAAGATACGCCAGAATACGATAATACAGGATATCGAATTTTTCTCTGGAAAAAGGCCGATTTTCCTTGCCCCACCATACCTTATTTTCCGATGTCGGCTCTTTGACAATAAATCTGTCTTTGGGTGAACGGCCGGTGTGGTGACCGGTTCTTACAACATAAGGCCCCAGATGGGCAATAAATCCTTCCCTGTTTCGAACCGATTCGGCATAAAGCGCCGGTGTCGGTAGATTTCTATAAACAATCCCGCTGTTCCTGATGCCATATTGTTCCAAAATCCATTTGTTCATATCCATTCTCCTGTTTTTTAGGGTCAGCATGGCGACATCCACCCCCTCTGACCCGAAATATCGGTATTTTATCTTGTATATTAATTATATATTGTCTAAATTTGATTACGCATTATGTCGAAGCTTACATTGTAAAAAGGATTTTTGCAAATAAAAAGGATTTTTTGAGTGAGAGAACTTCGCCATGAAAATTAGACAATTTTTGGTATTGCCGAATCTCCCCGAAAAAATACACCGACTCCGAGAGCTGGCCATGAATCTGTGGTTTTCCTGGAATTGGGATATTGTCAAACTGTTTATAAGAATCGACTCCGATCTCTGGGAAAAAGCCTATCAAAATCCGATTGAAATGCTTGCCTATCTGCCGCAGCAAAAGCTGGAAGAGGTTGCTCAGGATGAGGCTTTTCTGGCGAGCCTGGACAGGGTTTACGCCGATTATCAGGAATACCTGAATGCGACCCGCTGGTTTCAGAAGCAATACCCAGAACATGTCAATGCCAAGGTTGCTTATTTCTCATGCGAATTCGGTATCGACACCGGCCTGCCCATCTATTCCGGCGGTCTGGGTATTCTTTCCGGCGACCATCTGAAGGCCTCCAGCGATCTGGGCATTCCCCTGGTTGCTGTCGGATTGCTGTATCGCTATGGATATTTCCGCCAATTCCTGTCCTCCGATGGATGGCAGCAGGAAAGATATGAAGAAAACGACTGGTACCATATGCCGGTCGTGCTGGAAAAAGACCAGGCCGGCAACCCGATAAAGTTTACCATGGACTTCGGCGGAACGCCGGTCAAGGTGCAGATCTGGCGCGTTATGGTCGGAATTATTCCGCTGTATCTGCTCGATACCAATATCCCGGATAATCCCTCGAAATTCAGGGAAATCACCTCCGTTCTTTACAGCGGCGATAAAGACACCCGCCTCAAACAGGAGATTCTCCTGGGAATTGGCGGCATCAGGGCGTTGGAAACACTCGATATTAAGCCTTCCGTATTCCATATGAATGAAGGTCATTCCATGTTCCTGCTGCTGGAAAGAATGAAGCTTTTGGTGGAAAGAGAAAGACTCAGTATTGCCGAAGCCGCCCAGATAATCTGGTCCACTTCAGTATTTACCACGCATACACCGGTTCCGGCCGGCAATGAGCAGTTCGATCCCAAACTGATGGAATCATATCTGAAACCTTATGTGGAAAGCTTTGGCATGTCATGGCAGAAGTTTCTGGCCATCGGGCGAGTTTTCAATAACGAAAGTGAACCGTATAATATGACTGCCGCCGCCCTTAAATCTTCGGCTTTTTGTAACGGGGTTTCGCAGCTTCACGGCAAAGTCTCGCGCAAAATGTGGCATAACATATGGGCTAATCTTCCGGCCGAGGAGGTTCCCATAACTTCCATAACCAACGGCGCCCATCTTCGCTCATGGCTTAGCCATGACATGGTTGATTTGTTCGATACATATTTCGGTCCCAAATTCACCAAGCAACCATTATTGTTCGAAGACTGGAAGAGCATCAATAAGATACCTGATGCCGAGTTGTGGCGGGTACATCAAAGACGCCGCGAACGGCTGGTATTTTTCGCCCGCAAAAGGCTGCAAAAACAGCTGGAACGCCGCGGGGCTTCGGCCCATGAGGTTAGGAAGGCCGATGAGGTGCTCGATCCGCGCATCCTTACCATAGGCTTTGCGCGCCGCTTCTCGTCATATAAACGAGCTTTTCTGCTGTTCAAGGATGTCGATCGCCTGCTGAAAATAATCTCGAATAAGGATATGCCGGTACAAATTTTAATGGCGGGAAAGGCCCACCCACTTGACAATCCGGGTAAAGAGATCATAAAAAACATACTGCAGGTTTCATCGCGCGATGAATTCCGTCGCCATATCGTCTTTCTAGAAGATTATGATATCAACGTTGCGCGGTATCTTGTGCAGGGCGTCGATGTCTGGCTGAACACGCCTCGTCGTCCCCAGGAGGCCTCCGGAACCAGCGGTATGAAGGCCGCTATCAACGGGGCGCTTAATGTTTCGATTCTTGACGGATGGTGGTGCGAGGGATACAGCCCCGAGACCGGTTTCAAGATCGGTAATGGCGAGGAATATGCCAGCGCCGATTATCAGGATAATCTTGAGAGTCAGTTTATGTATGATGTCCTTGAGAGAGAAGTCATCCCCCTCTTTTATAAACGGGACGCCGCCAATTTTCCGAATGACTGGGTGAAGATCGTCAAGAATTCGATGATTATGGCCTGCACTCATTTCAGCTCTCATCGCATGGTTAAGGATTATTCGAATTTATTTTATACTCCGGCCATCAAAGCTCATGAGAGATTCACTTCCAATAATTATGAAGTCGCCAGGGGCATGGCTAAATGGAAATCCAATCTACATCACAACTGGGATAAAATAACTCTTGATGATATCGAGACGCCCACTATGGAAGAATCACCGAAGGTCGGAGATAAAATCCCGGTACATCTCAAGGTCAACCTGGGTAGTATTTCTCCGGATGATGTCGTGGTCGAGGTTATTGCCGGCAATCTTAATTCCCTGGAACAGATGGATAATTATGAGCCGGTCGCAGCCTCGCGTGTCGACGGTGCCGGTCTTGATCATGGTCAATACAAATACGAAGCCGAGGTAACCTGCAAGGAGTCCGGCCGATTCGGAATCGCCGCCCGTATCATGCCGTATAACGCGAACCTGGTGCATAATTATCTTCCAAGGCTGATTAAATGGTGGTAATGACCAAAAGCATTGAATACGCATGAGAGTGAAGATCGTCTTCACTCTTTTTTTTGAATAATCTTTATTACGTCCGTTACCGTCGCCCTCAATCTTATTATTCGGGGGGCTTGACAATCGGAATAATTCTCCTAATATTGGCAGAAACGGCAGTATTAGTTATCGCCTTATTATTATGTTAAATTGATTTAGGGCAGTCTATACACATATTGGCAGGCACTGAGATAATTCCACTTAAGGAGGAGTAATAAAATGAAGAATTTCAGATTGTTCTTCTGCGCACAAATTATTTTGGTACTGATGATCGCCGCTCCGCTTTCGGCATTTGAATTTTCCGAAATCGAAAAGCAGATTGTTGAGTACAAACTGGACAACGGATTGACATTTATAATCCTGCCCCGGCATGATGCCCCCGTGGTTACCTTTATTACGCATGTCGATGCGGGATGTGTTGATGATCCGATGGGAAGTATGGGTATGGCTCATATGTTTGAACATATGGCTTTTAAAGGCACCCGCGAGATCGGAACCACCGATATCAAAAAGGAATTGAAATGGATCGATGAAGAGGACCGTATTTTCGAACTGATTTTGAACGAGCGGTCGAAAGGCGAACTGGCCGATTCCGCCGTGCTGGCATCGCTGGACGAACAGCTTGCGGCCGCGGCCGATTCCTCGGATCAGTACGTACTCACAAATGAATTCGGTCAAATCGTCGAACGTGAGGGCGGTATCGGTATGAATGCCGGGACCAGTTACGATGGTACCGTTTATTATATTGAATATCCATCCAACCGGCTGGAATTGTGGATGGCCATGGAATCGGACCGTTTCGCCAATCCGGTTCTTCGCCAGCTCTACAAAGAAAAGCAGGTTATTGCCGAAGAGCGCCGGTTCCGGATCACCTCCTCCCCCACCGGCAAGCTTTTCCTGAATGAATTTCTGGGATTGGCATTCAATTCCCATCCATATGGAAAAAGTATGGTTGGTGAGATGGAAGAAATAGAGAATTACAATCGTCCCGTAATGCGCCGGCAGCTTGCAACTCATTATGTCCCTCGCAACATGGCCATCGGCATCGTCGGTGACGTCGATCCGGATGAAGTTATCCGCCTTGCGAAAAAATATTTCGGCCGACTCGCGGACCAACCCAAACCGAGGCCGGTCATGATTACGGAGGAACCTCCGTTCGGCATCCGGTCATCGACCATTTATGAGAACGCCCAGCCGATGTTTATCATGGGTTATCATATTCCGTCGGGCAGGGATGCCGATTTTATCGCCCTGGACGCCCTGGCCTCTTATCTTGGCTCAGGAAGAACCTCGGCTCTGTATAAAAATCTGGTCAAAGACAAAAAGAGCGCCGTCCAGGTTTCCGCCTTTACCGGTTTCCCGGGAGAAAAATATGAGACCCTGTTCGGCGTCTTCTGCATCCCGTCCAATGATTTCACTAATGCCGAAAATGAAGCCATGGTCCTCGCCGAGATTGAAAAAGTCCGGACCGAAACCATATCTGATTCCGATTTGGAAAAAATAAAAGCCAAAGCCAGATCGGGCCTGATTAATGCTCTTGCCTCCAATACCGGGATGGCCGTTCGACTTACTGATTACTATTTTCTTAAAGGCGATTGGCGGGAGCTATTCAAAGATCTTGAACGCGTCAATGCTTTGACCGTTGATGATCTGAAACGAGTGGCCCATAAATACCTTGACCCTGACAAGAGAGTGGTCGCCTATCTTGAGAAACCGGTTGAAGGTGAAAGTAATTAACGAGGAGTGAATTATGCGTCAGGCTTTAAAAATAATAGGAGTTTGTTTATCGGTCTTCATCTTTCTGGCCGGATGGACCGTGTGCGCCGCCAGAACGATCGACAATATAAAGTATCCGCCGCTGAATAAAATCGAAATCCCGAATGTCGAAAAAATCCAGCTCGATAACGGCTTGACACTCTATATTCTTGAAGACCATGAACTGCCGCTGGTTTTTGCCAATGCTTTTCTTGCCGCCGGCAGTTTTCTTGATCCGTCGGATAAAGCCGGCCTTGGCGGAATTACCGGCAGTGTCATGAGAACCGGGGGAACCGCGCGAATGAGCGGCGATGAAATAGATGAAGCCCTCGAAGCGCTGGGGGCCTCAGTCGAGGTCAATATCGGAACCACCAATGGAACCGCCGGAATGAATATTCTCTCGGAATATGTTGATACCGGTCTGGAAATCCTGGCCGATATTCTGCAGACCCCGCGGTTTGATCAGGATAAGATTGATTTGGCAAAGAATCAAATGAGAACCGAAATCTCCAGCCGCAATGACGAACCCTTTGACGTCTGTGTTCGCGAGTTTAAAAAAGTGATTTACGGTTCGGATTCACCCTATGCGAGGCAGACGGAATATGCCACCGTCAACAGCATTGCTCGCGAGGATATGATTAATTTCCACGACAAGTACATTTCGCCCGAAAATGTCATGCTGGCTGTCTGGGGTGATTTTAACAAGGACGAAATGATTGGCAAAATCAAGAAATATTTCGGGAGTTGGCCGGCCGGCGCCGGTAAGGTCCCCAAGCTGCCCGAGGTCACTTATGAATTTAAACCCGGCGTTCACTATATAGAAAAAGAGAATATTACGCAGTCAAATATTTTGATCGGCCATATCGGCGGACTGACCGGGGATCCCGATTTCTTTGCCTTGACCGTCGCCAACAATGTGCTGGGAGGCAGCTTCGGCAGCCGCATGTTCAATGAAGTCCGCAGCAAAAAGGGGCTGGCCTATTCGACCGGTGCCAGTTTTACCACCAATATTGCCTTTCCGGGAATATATTATAACTACGTTATAACCAAGCTGGAATCGACAAAAGAGGCTATTGATGCGGTAATGACCGAAATCCGCCGGATGCAGACCGATCCGCCGACCGATGCGGAACTAAAGCGGGCTAAAGACAGCTATCTGAATTCCTTTGTTTTCAATTTTGATTCCAAGGCTAAAATTATAAATCGAATGATGCTCTACGACTATTTTGATTTTCCACAGGATTTCCTGTATAAGGTCAAAGAAAATATAGAAAAAGTGACGGCTGCTGATGTCCTTGATGTGGCCAAACGCCGTTTCCATCCGGATGAAATGCATATCGTAGTGGTCGGAATTCAGGACAAATTCGATCAGCCCCTGTCCGTTTACGGGCAGGTCGATCAAATCGATATCACCATTCCCTCCGGTGAAGTCCCGGAAGAAATAGTCATCAGCGAGGAATCCAAAGCCAGAGGTATGGAACTCCTGAATGCGGCGGCCGAAGCCAGCGGAGGAATTGAGGCTTTCAAAAAGGTGACCTCACTCTCCTCCAGGATGGACATCGGGCTGGTCCTTCCCCAGGGCAAGTTCTCGCTATCCTCAACCAACTATGTTGTCTTTCCGGATAAGAGCAAGGAGATTGTCGTCACCCCCATGGGTGAAATCGTCACGGTCATTGACGGCGAAACCGGCTGGATGCAGCAGGCGGGCAATACTATCGATCTGACATCCGAGCAGTTGGCTGATTCCAAAGGAGAAGAGTTCCGCAATCTTACCCGCATCTATCAAGGTCTTGATAATCCACAGCTTACTGCTGTTTATGTCAAATCTGAGGAATTCAACGGCAGGCCCGCTGACATACTAAGGATTATGTCGTTGGATGGGACAATGTCATTCAAGCTGATTCTGGATTCGGAAACTCATCTTCCCGTCGGAAAAATATTTTTCGGAGAAACCATTATGGGCCCTGGTAATCTGACCCAGTTTGTCTCAAATTATAAGGAAATATCGGGCCTTAAGTTTCCCTTTAGCGTGACGATTGAAGCCGACGGCGTCAAAACCGCCGAGATCAATGTAATTGAAATGAAAGTAAATCCTCAAATCCCTGACGGGACCTTTACCCACCCGTAAAAAATGAACATTTGAATAAACCCCGTCTGTTCATAGACGGGGTTTTTTATTTGCTCTCACCCATTTATACTGAATTGTTTTTCGTGTCTTTTTGGCGCCGATTTTTTTTCAAATTTTAGTGATTTCCTTTTAAATATTATTTCTTTTTGTGCGTCATCTTTTAATGGGTGAATCTGTCATAAGAGGAAGAAATATAACGATTTTTTTGATAGTTTTGTAATTTTGGCTCTTGCTATTTTGAATCGTTTATACTAACTTTGAAAGTTAAAAATTGTCAATAAACAAAACGTGAGGGAAAAATGAAATACTCGAGATTAGCCGTTTCCATTTTCTCGATAATGATTTTCGTATTGTTGCTTGGCTTCAATATTTCGACGGGGCGAGCCTTGTATGATATTGGTGAGGCAGAACGAGTTGTCGGCAAGATCAGCACCGATGCGCCTTATGTCGAAGCCTACGCCCATACCGTGGGTCGAATAGGTCTGGCAATTAATAACCAGGGTCATTTCGGAACCGGCTTTCTGGCTTCTGATGGAGGGCTCCCTTCATGTCAATATCCCTACCCCAGTCAGCAGGAATACCTGTTTGCCGGCAGTTTCTGGATCGGCGCCGTGGTTGGTCGCGACACGCTGGTTTCAGTCGGTGCCGACGGCTGGCAGCTTACCAGAGAATTCTGGCCGGATACATACCCGCGGGGAGAGATTGAAACCAGATCTATAACGAATGCCGCTGATGTTGATGCCATTTCTGAACAGGATTTTATCGCTATATATACCGATACCCTTACTGACCCGGGTTATGTGGACAACGATCCCATAGATGGTCGGCCGCATATGCCTCTTAATATTGAAGTCACGCAGCGCAGTTATGCCTGGAGCTATTCCTACGCCGAGGATTTTGTTCTATTTGATTATAGCATCAAGAATGTTGGACGCAGGACCCTGAACGGGACCTACATGGGCATATATGTGGATGCCGACGTCAAAACCAAAGGCAGTCAGGAAGGCTTTGACGACGATATCTGCGGTTTTAAACAGTCTATTCCTGCTGAATTTGGCTGTGGTTTTATAGATACTATTAACATTGCCTGGATTTCTGATAACGACGGAAAGCAGTCAAATACCGATGTCTGCCCCTTTTCGACGAATGCCCTGGTTGCCGTTACGGCATCGAGGGTGGTTAGAACCCCGTCGGATTCATTGAAATATTCATTCAACTGGTGGATTTCCAACGGCGATGCCGCCCAGGATTTCGGCCCGCGCAAAGCCGGAACCCTCGATGATCCTTTCCGTGATTTCGGCGGTTATCTGGGGACACCGGAAGGCGACCGAAACAAATACTACATTATGCGGCATGAGGAATTCGATTATGACCAGCTGTTTACCGCTCTGGACCATACTGCCGAAGGATGGTTGCCGCGCCCCACGGGAGCTAATGCCGTCAATTTCGCCGACGGTTATGATACGCGATATCTCCTCTCATTCGGTCCGTTTGATATCGATCCGGGAGAAGTCCTTCCCATCAGTTTTGCATATGTTGCGGGCGATGAATTCCTGACCGATTGCGATGCCTTTGATAATTTATTCAATGCCTATGAGCCGCAGGTTTATTATGATTACCTGAATTTCGAAGATCTCGGCAAAAACGCCATGTGGGCGTCCTGGATTTACGATAATCCCGGTGTTGATACTGACGGCGACG
>JBFMFJ010000023.1:0-19350 GCA_040752235.1 Candidatus Zixiibacteriota bacterium
GAGTATTATCTGGCTGCTAACAGCCCGGCCAGGGGGGCGGCCACCGACGGTTCAGATATAGGTGCACGGCAGGGTAATTATTGTGATTCCCTCTTTATTGCTGTTTATGCTGACTCTCTCCCGGTCGATACTACACAAAATGGCACACCAGAATCCCCCTATGCCACCATCCAAGCTGCCATTGATGTTTCGCTTGATGGCGACACGGTTATGGTCCTCCCCGGAACCTATATAGGTGAAGGAAACCGCAATATAAGGACTCTTGGAAAAGCAATAACGGTCATGGGCGAAAAAGGCCCGGATTCCACGATTATTGATATTATGGGAGAGGAGTATGATGGCTTTATTTTTGATTATGATACGGATGAAGATTCAACGACAATAATTAGTGGCTTTACAATCAACTCCGCCTTCAATGCAGTAAATATCGAATATGCGGCCCCCCTAATTGAAAACTGTATATTACAAAATTGTAGCAGTATTGGAATAAGAGGTTATTATTCCTCCAAATCCTCGATAAATTCTTGTCAATTTATTTCCAATGCACAGGGTATATTTCTTAGAACAGGCGACCTCGATATTGACAATTGCACTTTTCGTGCGCATTCCGGAAATGCAATATATTTTGATGGCCCGCAATCTGGTTCAATTACGAATTGTAAGTTCATAGGTAACCAGACAATAGCTGCATATATACTATCGATTCAACCTATTCCCATAGAAAATTGCCTGTTTGACAGTAATTTTACAGCTATGCATGGCTCATTTGACGCTATAAACGACACAATAAGAAATGGAGTAAACGGGATTGATGGAGATTTATTCTCTTCTGGTTGTTGCTATAGCGCGACTAATTGTCTATTTGAAAACCTCAGTGGTTATGTAATGCAGGGTGCAGGTTATGCCTACCTATATAATTGTAATATTATAAATAATCCAGGTCAAATCGGCAAAGTATGGTGGGAAGAACACGTTTCTTTCTATAATTGCTCTTTTGGCAATAACACAGGTTTAGGTATTATATCCAGCGGACCAGGAGCACACTTTCGGATGGACAATTGCATTTATATTAATAATTCATCTCCTGTTGTAATCGAGACCGCATATGATATCACAATAGACCACTGCACATTTGCGGATAATTTGTGTACTCCGTTTGTATTAATGAATAACTATGTTGAATTTTACTTTAAAAACTGTATATCGGCCTTTAATGAGGGAAGTGGTATTGAAGTGGATACTGTAATCGGGGGCGCATTCGCAACTGATATTGGATGTTGTAATATATTCGCAAATGATTCTGGAAACTACTCAATAATCGATGATCAGACTGGTATAAATGGTAACATTTCATTGGATCCGCGTTTCTGTAATTCTGACACCGCGGATTATCATCTCGCCGCAAACTCTCCCTGCGCCCCGGAGAATAATGTCTGCAGCACTCTGATCGGGGTTCTTCCGGTTGGTTGTGGTCCAGTATTACATGTATGGCATATCGATACAGCCGGATCCGATATTTTCGGCGATGGAAGCGAAGGTAATCCTTTCGCAACGCTGAATAAGGCTGTTTCGTTGTCAAACGATGAGGATACAATTCTAATCCACTCAGGGATTTATACTGGCGCGGGCAACACCAATGTATTAATTGACAAGAAGTTATATGTCCGCGGCGCCGGGAAAGATAGCACCATATTTAATATTGATAATAATGATAGTGATTGGACCATTTGGCAAAATATCAGTTATGATTCCAGTGAAATCGCGGTGTCGGGAATTTCCATAAATTCTGCTCGCTATGGCATGAATCTTGTTTTTACCAAGGTATCATTAAAGAGTGTTGTATTTGAAAATAATACATCGGGAATTTCAGTTACCTATGGTGCAGGGTTACGCAGCTATATTGATAGTTGTGAATTTATTGGCAACGGAAATGGTTACTCTGGTTTTGAATGCACATGCACTGCTTTAAGGAGTATATTCCGCAATAATACCGGATTTGCCATCAGTGCCCAATATGATGTTATTGCAAATGAATGTGAATTTTATAATAATTATGCTGCTATAGGTAGTGGCAATTTTCTTATTGACAGTTGCATAATTGAAGGCGGCAGTATTGGATTATGGTGTACCACGACCCATTGCAATATAACTGCCAACAACTGTGAAATATCCGGCTTGACTGGTAATGTATTTGTGCTGCAGTGCGGACTAAATATTACCAACTGTATCATAAGAAACAACGAGGGCTCCATAACATCAAATGGTGACGATGATATGTGGGTACATATAAATAATTGCGTATTTTATAAGAATGGTGGAGGAATATCATTCCCGGGCGTGAATGCATCATATGATATAATAAATTGTCTATATGCCAGCAATGGCGGTCCAATATATCAGTATCAATCTACTGGGGCATTGACAATTGACAACTGCACTTTTGCCAATAATCCAAATGGGGCAATTTACTCAAGAGCGCTTTGTGATGTCGGTTCCAGTATTATAGCGAATAATGGAATTTATGGCATTAATTATGAATCCCCTCTTTATGATTGTACAATAAGTGAATGTAATATATATAATAATGACTCAGATTTCATTGACCCTATGGGATTGATAGATATGACTTGTGTAATATCTATTGATCCTGAATTCTGCTGTCCTGATTCAGGCAATTATTGGGTGACCGGAAACTCTCCATGTCTTGCTGCAAACAACTCTTGCGGAGTGCTAATAGGCAAATATGGAGTTGGATGTGTTGAACCATGTGTTATATTCATTTGCGGCGATGCCAATGGAAGCCAATCCGTAAATATCCTTGATGTAACCTTTATAATAAGCTACCTTTACAAGGGCGGCCCCCCTCCTGACCCTGCCGACGCTGCAGATGTCAATAACGATGGTGCGATCAATATACTGGATGTGACCTATTTAATAAGTTATCTTTATAAGGGTGGGCCTGAGCCGATCTGCAATTAATCTTGTTTCGATATATGATTATTTCAAGAGCCGGGCATCCGGCTCTCTTTTATTGTTCAAAATTGAGTTATTCACCGCCTTCTCTAATCGGTTCAGCGCAAATGGGCATAGATCATGGTGGTCTGGATGTCGGAATGGCCCAAGACTTGTTAATTTTGACTGACTAATGGACACCTTTGTGATAAATTCATAGTAAAAGCAGTGAAGTCTATAATTAGCAGAACTAATGAAAATCCTAAAGTGCTTTGGCCTTAATAAATCAAACCGAATAATAGTGCAAGCTCAATATACATAATCAGAAGACACAAAGTTTTATTAGATTATTACTTCGGAGTGAAATATATTGAAATTGACTTATTATGATATATTTCAGCCATAATTTCAAACATCATTATACTCATGGGATTTAGGATTTCCTGATTTTATATTAATAACAATGGACTCAGATAATCATTTTATCGGGGCATATTTTATTTATTTTGGAGTTTTCGCCGGTCAGTAGAAACGGGACCTCGCCCAACCAATTGTCTGCCATAGTATTACAATAATTTCTTATTTAAATTTATCATATGCTTTAAGTAGAAGTCGGCGTGAAAAGTCATTTCATAAATTTGATCTCTTGACAATTATGAATTAATTTGTTAAAATAAATGGATTTAATTTTGGACATTGTCGGATCTGTTCAGTGATAACACAATAAATAAAGCACTGAAAGTTTTATTAAGTTAATAAACATTCAATAATCGCGATTGCATTCATATCATGGAGGGTAACTCTAATGACCGGTGGGCGATATATTCGCGCAGGGATTCTTTTTTTTGATGTGAAGGGCTATAGTATGCTGGGCGACATCGAGCGAAAGTATTTTCACAATATTATAATGGATGAGCTGTATAAAATAATTAAAAATACAACAAGAAGACGACTACTATATATGAATACATGGGGCGACGGAGTCGTTCTTTTGGATTATGATATAGAAACATTGTCATATATCGCTCTTAAGTGGAATGAATATTTTATAAACAAAGAATATACAAAAATTGATATTTTTAAAAGTTGCGTACTTAATTCAAGGATCTCAATACATGAGGGAGAATTTATTGATGCAAGGGATCCATTTCAGAATAGAAAGGGATTTTTTGGCAACGAAATAGTTAGGGCCGCTAGACTGGAGCCAATAACTCCACCAGGTAAGGTATGGGTTACCGAGGAGATTAAAAGTCGCCTAATAAGCAGATGGAATAATGATGGCAGAGACAAAGTGTTTAAATTTCTTAATAGGGGAATTGTTAAACTGGCAAAGGCCTTTGGGACTGCAAGAATTTATGAACTAACAAGGCCATAACCTGCTTTCACATTAATTTCGTTAAATAATTAATAAGAATTGATCCATATGACCAAACGACAGAGAAAATATGATAGTGGCGGTATATTGATGTTCAAAATTATTGGGTACGATGAGTTATACGATATTGAGCATCAGGCCTTTATTAAGGAGGTGATTCCTAAATTGCACTCCTTTTTGGAAGATAAAGATATTAAGTACAAAAATAGACTTAGTGACGTTGTAATCTTGATACATGATGACCATCCTTTTCTTGCAAAATTTGCCAATAAATTAATAAATTATTTTAGTAACTCTGAATACAAGGATATAAGCTTACTAAGAAAATACGATCTCTCCGTATGCAGTGCGCTTCATTTTGGTGAATTCAAGACGCAGGATGATCCCTTTCAAGGTAGACTTGTATGTTTTGGTCGTGAAATTTATAAAACTAATAAGATTCTGAATCTTGCCCCGCCCAATACCGTGCTTCTTTCCCATGCAGCCTTTAGTGCTATAGATAATAGACAAAGACTAGAAAATAAAGACCAGTTTAAGTTTGCTGAATTCAGCCATTCTTTTAAAAACGAATTAGGGAATATTTATACACTGGGTGGTACCAAAATTAAAAAGGTCATTAAGATGTCAAGGACCACTCACCAATCTATTGATAGGACAAAATTTAAAAAAATCCAGACAATCTTTTCATCTCCACTCCATGAACTACAATTGCACAAGTGCCATAAAACAAATGAGCAGTGTTCGATTCCTATGGATTCTCTTTGCCTTGTCGCCGAATTAATCCGCAATACTGAGGCCCTGGCAGAAACACATGAATTTTATTTATTATGCGAAAAAATGTATTTTTCAGGCCTGGATCTTCGCAATCTTTTATACTCTGATAATGAAGGCGCTCATGCATTGAAAGTGATAGATGACTTCCAGCAGTCTATTAAAGATATTTATAGTTTTTTTAACGACTTAATACGTGTTCATTATAAAGAGAAACTCAATAGTCAAAAGAGATTTGAAAAATACCTGAATCATAGAAGACTGAACATTGACCCATCCAAGGTAATCTCTATATGCAAATTGGCCAAAAGGATTGATACTATACTATTAAGTAGCCCTTTTAATAATCTCGATACAAATGAAAAACTGAGATATTTAAGAAATACAATCAAATTCCGAGAATCAGTTAGGCAATGCATTGACTTTTTTGCATCCTATAGAACAATATGGAAAGACTTGTCAAAATCACGATTAATGCGTGTCAAGGACTCAGTTGCAAAAAGCATGGATTCAATAAATGACTTGAATCTTGAGAAATGTCTTGCTGATAGCATAGACAATCTTCCTCATAATTTGAAATCAGACACTCTTATTCCAAAGATATGGCCAAGGGGGCTGGAAAACTTATGAGTAATAAGTATCAATATATGTTGGACTCTATTTCAGAATTAGAGCTTGATCGTGAGGAATTTTACAAAGAATTATTGAATATGTCCAGTTTTCTTAAAAATCATGAATTGCCAATTGATGAACGTAATAAATATGCAATAATTATTTTAAATTTATATAAACTTGTCTTTTACAATCTTCGAGAATCAAATGATCCCGCAATTGATATTTACAAATCTTTTTACCATGATACTGAATACATATCTAGATTGAGTAGTATTTCAATAAAGTATTTCAACATTGAGTGCTTTGATACTTTGTGTGAATACAAGGAAGAGTTGAATGATATTATTCAAGATGTTTTATCTGTTGACTATGGTTATGATACTAAATATGATATAGAAGCATGCGCGAGATCTCAAGACATTCACGGCGATCTTCATTTTGATTCAGGTCTGGTAATTAATAAATCGATTAGGGTTGAAGCTTTATCGAGAGAACTCGATAATAACCTGATTTTCGTCAAAAAGCATGAAAAGTAACCCATTTCTTTGTAAATCCATATTGCAGTTTGATAGACAGCTTAGAAGCATCCGCTATCATCTAAAGGCTCTTCGTGATGATATATTATTAATCAAAGATGGTTGGCAAATTAATTATGCCATAGACTATTGTGAGTTATACCGGTATGCTTTTGGCTCTTGCAGTCTTCTTAATACATCTACTGGTCGCCTGCCCTCATCCATGAAGCGTGATGATTATGTAAATAAATCATATGGAACAAACCTACTACTCTCTAATCCTTTTACAAACTCCCGACTTATTTTGTTGCCGCCATATGCGATTGAGCTTCTCAGGTTTATTCCATCTCTTCATCAGCATGCAGCAAAAGCGGCCCTTCAAATGGCGAAAATTAAAGAATTATTTGATTCGAAAACTGACCAATTAAATATTCTGCAACAAGTTTATGACTACAGACATAAAAATCCCTTAAAGCAGTTGCCCAAGGGTCTTCAGGGCAGATTAGCGAGATATTTAATAATGAATTATCGAGAAATACTATTTCTAAGTATGGCTACAGCCGAGGAAGGTATCAATGCTTTACGTAAACTGATTGTTGGCAATAATCCTAAAATAATGTACTATGAAAAAGCATGGCCTGATCTATGCAATATTTTATACGATATATCCGAATCCATAGTTAAGGGATCACAATGGTATCTGATGTTTAATATATTACGCAATCGTCCCGCCTCTGATTTCTTTGATGCACAAGCCCTTGAGATAATAGACAGACTTAACAATCGTATTACTTCACAAAAACAGGTCGTCTTATTATATTCTGATGCTCCGACAATGACTCGTGCCTTAAATTACGATCTGCTTCACCCATCGCCGCCCAATATTGAGCCAAAGCCGAAAGGCTACATTATGGGCATCAAAACAAAATCAGCATATTTTTCGGACCAGCAATATCGGATATTAAGAACCCCAAGGACATTTTTATTTTATGGAGTATGTTTGGGTGAAGACTATGATGAGACACTATCAAATATAAATATCCGATTAAATGAAGTCGAACGATATTATCCGGTCACCAGAAACTACTTTGAAAATATAAGGAACTCATGTAAGTATTACAAAAAGGAATACGGTGAAATATCAGTTCCTTTAGAAAGCTATTGCAAAAGATGTCCTGTCAGGCATAATATGCAGGATATCGCCAAGGATATTGTGCGTTATAATGAATTTGCAATTCAATATGAAAACGCTAGCTTGTATTTAAATCAATCTAAACTGGTCTATAAATTAAAACTTAAGGGCGATAAACTGAGGAGAATATTTGATCGGCAGTTGGCTGAAGCTGTTGAAGATTTTGCTGATAATATAAAAAAAGACACATTTAATATTAATGATGATATAAGGAGGCGGCAACGAACCATAATGCATAAAATTAATTCACTCAGAGATGAAGTCGGTCGCGGTGCGATAAAATATGCATCTCCATTTGCCATATCGTCGCTTAGTCATAAAATTGATAAGTTTCTGAGAGTTTATGCATTAATGCGTTTTAGAAATAAGGCAATTACACAAACAGTACGAGTTTTCGAAGAGACAAAACTGCAACATCTTGACATCAACTCTCGCAGAACTAATGAGATACAAAATGCATTAATGAAATTGATAAACATTGCATATGCGTCGAAAAAGCCAAGTGTCGAGGGCGTTCTAATTCGGGCCATTCTTGCATATATTTATGGGGAATATGATTATGCGCGTGAGATTATCGCCAGGGAGCTTTCATCGTTTAATCATAATTCTGAAGATTTATTCAGATTACGATTTATAAAATGCCTTACTACTCATTCCAGCGGCCTCTCATTAAATGATTCTAAAATAATTGATATTGCCATGCTGGAATCCAAAGAGTTAATGGATGAGTTTCCCAAGAAGGCCAGAAGTTACCATCTTTATGGTTTTCTTGCAATCCGTTCAAAAAAGAGAATAAAAGGCCGTACAATCGGTTTAGATCATATTTTGAACATACTTGAGACTGCACTGGAATTGGCCAATGGTGAGGATCGTTCACTAAGAGCAGCCATTCTAAATAACTACATATATGCCATCTATCAGTTCAAGAGAAATTCTGAAACTATGGCGGAAATTGCTTATCAGAAATATGAGGTGTTAAAAAAATTGGTTGATGAGATGAATAATTGGCCAGTTAATTATCTGGACACCTTCGGCTGTGTTATGCTCCTAACTGCGAAATATTGTAAAAACAAGTATAAGGCGAAAAAGTTTCTTAATAGTGCTATCACATATTTTTCCAAAGCCAAAGAATATGCAACTGCATACGGTGCGCCGGAGCAAGATATTCTGCCAATGCACTATCACCTTAAATCTGCCAAGTACTGGAAAACCAAACTGGGTATTGATTAAATCATGGCAAAGGTTCCATGCATAAATTCCTACATCTATTAATCTTAAAATAAATGCAAAGATATTATAACTTATATTGTTGATTTTATATTAGAAAGGATAGATTTATATTAAATCCTGCATTGTAATTCATATTTCCTCGGCAAATTGAAGGCACTATATTCACTCATTAAAAAGAATCGTCGGCTTTAATAAAGTCAATGAGAAATTGATTTGAACGCAGCGAAAAAATCACTGTCATAAATGCCAAATCTTAATGTTGTGGCTTTAAGATATTGGACAGTCTACAAAAGTCGAAATCCTGCTGAAGTTTTGCCTGATATTTTTGACATTATTAATTGGGACACCAACGTCTTCCTACAGTTGTCTCTTATTGCCGAATTACAGGATTTTGGCGCGTATATAAACAATCAATAGAAAGAAAGGCTATCCACCGCCTTTTCCAAATGATCCGGAGCGAGGTGGGCATAGATCATGGTGGTCTGGATGTCGAAGTGACCCATGAGCTTCTTGACCGTGGGCAGGTCGACACCATTCATGACAAGATGGCTGGCAAAGGTGTGGCGGAGGGTGTGAAGTTTGGTGAGGCCGTCGATACCAGCTTCCTTAGCGATTTTAATGAGTCTTTCACGAAGCCTAGTCTTAATCTGACGGCCGGTTGTTCTGTCAGGGAAAACAAAATTGCTCTGAATCGTTTTATCATTGTCCGCTTTTAGATTTTGAAGAAGATCGAATAGTTGCTGATTAATCGGGATCTCTCTCTCGCCGGTTTTTGGCTGCCAAAATTCTTTTCGGCGGATTTTAATCTTCTTTCGCTTGAAATCAATATCGTCCCATTCAAGATTCTCCAGCTCGGCCTTGCGCATCCCGGTATTAAGGAATGTGAAATATATCGGATACAGGTCCGGCGGACAGGCATTGAGAAACTTCTGGCATTCCTCGACTGACAGGAATTTAAGCGGCTTGGAATCGATCACTTTGAGCTTCTTGATGCCTTTGGTCGGGTTCGCTTTCAGATAGCCCCATTTGATGGCCACGTTGAATATTGTCTTCAAAGCGGCAATTTCGAAATTAATCGTATGGGCCCGGGCACCCTTGCGGGTATATTCTTCGATATCATCATCTGACTCGACCGGGTGACCATTGGGATTTACATATGAGTTTTTACGAAACACTTTATACTGATCGACAACCTCGGTGGTGATTTCAGACATAAAGGTTATATCCTGCTTAATTCTCAGGAACTCTTTGAAATGGTCTATAACCGCTCTGTAGCGATTGGTGGTTGCTTCCCGATGATTGGCCCGGGAGTAATCCAGGAATTGAACCATGAACCTGTCAATGGCGATATCGTGCTGGGCAAAACCGAACTCTTCTTTGGCGGCTCTTACTTCTGCATCCTTAAGAGCCAGCTCGGCGATCCGTTTGGATGGACCTATCCGTTTACGGACTCTGCGGCCCTTGACGCGGATGTCAATATACCAGATTTTGCCTCTTTTGTAGATATTAGCCATATAAAACAGCCTGCAACAGATGGTCACAATTTGGTCACACGGACTATCCGATGGTAATATTGGCAATTATAACTATTTGTCAAGTATAAAATTACGGCGAGACCAAAAAATTATGCGGAGAGGCAGGGATTCGAACCCTGGGAGCCCGCGAAGGCTCAACGGTTTTCGAGACCGCCCCGATCGACCACTCTGGCACCTCTCCGTTACAAAAAACTATCGTGTCAAAATAACTGGGGCCGAATTTCGAATAAAAACGAATATTCGAAGGCCCGGCCTTATTCCGATGCCCTAATTAATGATTTTCCGGGCAAATGTAAAGCCTATTTTTTGGGCTGAAAGAAGCGCCCCTCCTGAGCAAATTTATCCTGCGCCGCAACCACTTTCTCGGCGAAAGCATAACGCGGACGAATAAACTGGTAGGCAATCATCGAAATAAGGAAAAACAAAACCGCCGTCTCAAAAGTCCCACCAATTAGGAACAGTACCAAACCATAAACCCCAATCCCCGATGTGAAGGCATAGCAGATTATCGAAGCGGTCATAAATCCCTTGAGAAGATCATCTTCAAATGTCTCTTTGGATTTTATCATCGGCGAGAAGAACAGTTTCTGTTTGACAATAAAGGCCGTCACACCCTCGGCGATGGCCACGACACAAAATATCCAGAAAAACTTGTTATAAGTATCGGCGTCGTAATTGATGTTTCGTCCGCCGTTCTTATCCACATAATAAACGATAGCGAGAAAAATGATCGGTAACATGATATTCAAAAACAGCCCGATATAAACCGGTTTTATCAGAAGCCTGTTTATGTCGAATTTTCTCTCATTACTCATCAGGTCCCTCCTGGCTGGTTGAATTTTCCTTGTTCAGGCGTATCCGCCGGAAAAAAAGCTGCATCAGTTCGGCGGTTTCCTGCTGCATAACGCCTGAAATTATTTCTATCCGATGATTCAGTCTTTTGTCCGTCGGAACATCGAAAATGGTCCCGCAGGCCCCGAATCGAATATCCGGCGCTCCATAAACGATGGTTTTGATTCGAGACAGTACCGCCGCCCCGGCGCACATGGCACATGGCTCAATGGTGGAATACAGAATACAGTCATCAAGCCGCCAGTCGCCGATATTTTCGGCCGCCGATGTAAGAGCTATTATTTCGGCATGGGCGGTGGCATCTTTGAGCGTTTCCGTCTGATTATGACCGCGGCCGATAATCTGATTGTCTTTAGCGACAATCGCGCCGACCGGGACTTCATCTTCCTCAAAGGCGATCTGAGCCTCGCGAAAGGCTCTTTCCATGAAATAATTATGATCAGGATCAGTCATAAGCCGAATATTCAATAATCGACCTCTGATTGCAAGTCCAAACTGAACGATGATATCTATCCTGACCCGAATAAATTCCAATCAGCCTGACTCTGTTGCCGGTTATGTCATTGCAATATAATGACTTGTGTATCGAAGGTAAATGTCGGCACTCAGGCTGGGGCGGATTTTTGGTTGCTATATTAGGCAATAATTAGTATACTAAAAGATTATCTGTTAATTTGTCACATGAATTGAGGTTATGAGTACAAGAACAAGCAACATTATTCTGTTGGGAATGGTACTAGGGGCGGTTCTGGGTGCCTTTGGCGGCTACTATTTTGGTGACGTCTTTATCCAAATCAAATTCCTCGGAACACTCTTCCTGAATGCCCTTAAAATGATTGTCGTTCCTCTCATTGTCGCGTCCATGATCGTTGGTGTTACATCGCTTGGCGATATCCGAAAACTGGGACGCACGACCGGCAAGACTCTGGTTTATTACCTGGCTACAACCAGTTTTGCGGTCATCATTGGTATAATCCTGGTCAATATTATTCAACCGGGATCCGGAATAAACGGTGTCGGCAGCCAGGTGCCGGAGATGGTTGCACAAAGCAAGGGCACAACCTTCTCAGATTTTATGGTCGGCCTGATTCCGGAAAATCTAATCAGCGCCGCTGCCGAAGGCAGCGTTTTGCCCTTAATTATTTTCTCTCTGATATTCGGCGGAGTATTGACGGCGATAGGTCAAAAAGGTAAACCGGTCATTGATTTCTTTGTGGGACTGAATACCGCCATCATGAAAATCGTGGTATTAATCATCTACTTCGCGCCAATTGGCATTATTGCCATAATCGGAAGTATTGTCGCGGAAAACCGCGGTTCACTGGCCGAGATCGTTTCCGGGCTGGGATTATATTCTCTGACGGTTATTATCGGATTGCTCATTCACGCCGTAATTGTCCTTCCATTAATACTGAAATTCTTCGGACGGAGAAAACCGTTTCAGTATTTTCTTAACATGGGACAGGCCCTGGCGACCGCTTTTACGACAGCTTCTTCCTCGGCCACATTACCGCTCACCATGGAAGCGGTAGAAGAAAAGAACAAAGTCAACCCCAAGGCCTCGGCTTTCGTTCTTCCTCTGGGCGCCACAATCAATATGGATGGCACCGCTTTATATGAAGCGGTCGCGGCGATATTTATCGCCCAGGCCATTAATTTCCCTCTTACAGTTGAATCCCAGATAATTATTTTTCTCACGGCAACCCTGGCCTCAATCGGCGCTGCCGCCATTCCGCATGCGGGACTGGTGACAATGGTTATTGTCCTTTCGGCCGTCGGGTTGCCGCTTGAAGGTATTGGATTTATCTTTGCCGTGGACTGGTTCCTTGATCGTTGCAGGACAACGGTCAATGTCTGGGGTGACTCCGTTGGCGCCGCCGTTATTGGCGAAACCGCTGAAATCAAAACATATCTGAGGCCGGCGCAAACTGCCAAGCCGGGGGCGGCTCCTGCACCTTCAAAGCAGGAACCCCGGGAACGTCCGCGTCAGGTGCGTCAGCCCCGCGACTCAAGAACGGACAGCCGCAAAGGGCCGGGAAAACCGCAACAGGACGGCCGCAAGCGCGACAAGCGCCGCAGCAATGGTGATGCCCGGCATGATAAGGGGGGCAAATACGGCCGCACCGGTCGGGGTGACCGCCCCGGATATCAACCGCGCGAGACATTGCCGGAGAAAAAAATGCCGGTCGTGATTCCGGACAAACCCTCGAAACCGCCGGTTGCCGAGAAAAAAGTCGAGGAAGTTCCCAGGGATACGATTGACAAGGAACTGGAAAAGGTCCGCCAGCAGCTGGCCTCAATGGGAAATGACTCCGCAAATGAAGATACTTCAGCGGAAAAATCACAGCCCCTTTCAGGATCCGGCGAAAAGTATTTTGATATTGAGTTTTCCAAGATCGACTTTTTCGGCGACAAGGACAAAATTACGAAGCCAAAAAAAGAAATTCAGCGCGATCTCCTCGATTTGACGCCGGAAAGCGTGGAGAACCGGCCGGAACCGCCGGTTTATACACCGCTGGATGATTCCACTGAGAAGCATGAGATGGAACCGGAATCTGATGAAGAAGCCCCCATCAGTGAAGACAGCGAGTCGTTTCCCGAGCCCACGGAGTCGAGGCAGGGCGATTCGGGAATTGAGAAGGATGAAAAGGTGCCTGTACAAACTTCGGCGATTGATGAAGAAGAATCCGACGAAGAGGATGATTTTTGGGGCAGGGATAAGAAAAAACGCCCTTCGCGATAATAACTTGGTATTTCTTTGCTGATTTAATGGCCCCGATTTGGAGAACTTTTCGGGGCCATAATCGTTTAATCCTATGAAAAAATATTGACCGTTAAATCCGGTCAAGGTATTATATTTTGAAATAAAGTGAGGAAATTGAGTCTATGAATGGCTTGAAGGTTTTCATACTTTTTCTTTTAATGACCATGCTTTTTATCGCCGTGGGCTTTGCCCTTGGCGGGCGCAATGGTATGATTATAGCATTCTTCTTTGCGGCTGTGATGAATTTCTTTTCTTACTGGTTTTCCGATAAGATTATTCTCAAAATGTATCGGGCCCGGCCGGTTGATGAGGCTACTCACAGGCGCCTGTACAGAATTGTCAGCAATGCCACTCAAAAGGCGATGATTCCCATGCCGAAAGTCTATATAATTCCGACCAAGGCTCCCAATGCATTTGCGACCGGACGCAATGAGAATCATGCCGCCGTCGCGGCGACCGAGGGTCTGCTGGAGATTCTTAATGACAGCGAGCTTGAGGGTGTTATAGGCCATGAACTAGCGCATATTATCAACAAAGATATGCTGATCCAGACTTTAGCCGCCACTCTGGCCGGTGCTATCGGTATTCTGGCATCCATAGCGCGTTTCTCTGTGTTATTCGGGGGCGGCCATTCGCGTGATAATGATCGGGGCGGTGCTCTGGGATTAATCGTGGCGATGATCGTGGCTCCGATTGCGGCCATGCTGATTCAAATGGCCATCTCACGATCCCGCGAGTATAAGGCGGATGCCGAAGGAGGCAGAATCACGGGGCAATATTTGTCGCTGGCCTCGGCTCTTAAAAAATTACATCAGGCGCCGGTTCGTCTCAATCTTGACAAACGGCCCGCAACGGCCCCGCTTTTTATTGCTAACCCATTATCGGGAAAGGGACTGTCATCACTATTCTCAACCCATCCGCCGGTCGAGCAACGAATTGAAAAGCTGCAAAAGCTGGCAATGGGTGGTTAGATGCAGTGATAGTATATCCGGATGCATAGCGCTTACCTGGAAATTCTGGCCATTTTAATACTGATAGCCATTAATGGCTTTTTTTCGCTTTCCGAATTTGCCATTATTGCCGGACGTAAAAGCCGTCTGAAACGGCTGGCCAAGGAGGGTAACCGCGGTGCCAAACGAGCCGTTAAAATACACGCTCACCCGGAATCATTCCTGGCCTCAGTCCAGGTCGGTATCACTTTTGTTGCCACTCTGGCCGGTGTCTTCAGCGGGGCAACTATTGTCAATTATATTGAACCGCTGGTGGAAAGAATACCTGTTGATATTATTTCCCGCTCATCCAGGACCATTTCTCTTCTAGCGGTAGTAATATTGATTTCCTTCGTGACGGTCGTTTTGGGCGAACTGGTTCCAAAATATCTGGCTATAGCCAGACCGGAGAAAATAGCCGCAAAGGTTTCAGGGCCGATAAGTATTTTTATCAAGATTGCTTTTCCTCCTGTCAAACTTCTGACCGCAGCCGCTCAGGCGATTCTGAGACTGCTGGGACAGAAGAGACCCCCATCCAGCAGCACAGCCGTTACCGAGGAAGAAATCGATATTCTGATTGATGAAGGCAGGCAAAAGGGCGTTTTCGATGCCACCGAGCAGGAACTGATTCATTCGGTTTTCGATTTCACCGACACCACCGCGCGCCAGGCCATGACGCCCCGGACTGATATTATCGGAATTGACATTAATGACGACACCGAAACCATTCTTAAAAAAACAACGGCACACGGATTTTCCAGATATCCGGTATATGACGGGACCCTCGATAAAATCCTCGGGATTATCTATACCAAGGACATTATTAAAGTCCTTCAGCACTCCAATCTTATTATTATAAATGACATAATCAGGAAGGCTCTTTTTGTCCCGGATTCCATGAAATTGAATACTCTCCTGAAAACCTTTCAGCAAAAGAAAGTGCACGCGGCCATTGTTCTGGATGAATTCGGGGGGACTGCCGGCCTGATTGCTCTTGAGGATCTCCTTGAGGAGATTGTCGGTGAAATCCAGGATGAATTCGATACCGAACAGAGAGAATTCGTCAAGGAAAACGACAATCTTGCCTTCGTTGCGGGTTCCTTGCGACTCGATGAATTGAATGATCAATTCGGCACTAATTTCGCCGAGGACGAGCATACTACTCTGGCCGGCATGATTTTCGAAAATCTTGGCCGCCCGGCCAAAAAGGGGGAGGAGATCATTATCAATGATGTGCGATTCAAGGTTCTGGAAGTCTCCCGTAATCGATTGAAACGATTGCGCGTGCAGAAAAAATCCCCGGATAATAATCAAAAATCCGCCTAATATTCCTGCGGATTACCCTATAAAGCATAATTACAGCCGGGTTTATGGTTTTTCGTATTTAAATGTGTGTTTTTTTGATTATATTTGGCCGATGGAACATCATCATCACCATAAAACCGGTTCCGGCAGCAGACTTTTCTTTACGATTCTGCTGAATGTCGGCATAACTGTCGCCGAGTTTATCGGCGGACTGCTGACCGGCTATCTGGCCCTCCTTGCTGACGCCGTTCATAATCTCTCGGATGTGGCTGCTTTGTTGCTGGCATATCTTGGGGAAATCGGCGCCCGGCGCAGCCCGACCAAGACATCGACTTACGGATATAAACGAATCGAGGTCATTACCGCTTTTACTTCCGCGGTGGCTCTGGTGGTTATTGCCATTTATATCTTTTATGAGGCTTATCGGAGAATTATAGCGCTGGTACCCCTTTCCAATCCGGGATTGCTTCTTACGATAGCCACCATCGGTCTGATCGGTAATATTCTATCTGTCTTTCTTTTGAAGCCGGCCAAATCAGAAAGTCTCAATATTAGGGCGGCCTTTCTGCATATGCTTTATGACGCCCTGTCGTCGC
The DNA here is from genome assembly GCA_040752235.1 of Candidatus Zixiibacteriota bacterium. Lineage (GTDB taxonomy): Bacteria > Zixibacteria > MSB-5A5 > GN15 > PGXB01 > PGXB01. The sequence continues at coordinate 16,692 of JBFMFJ010000023.1, forward strand.
TGGCCGTAATAATCGGAGCTATAATAATTCTTAACACCGGTGCTACTTATATTGATCCGATTTTGTCCATCATGATCGGTATAATGATTCTATATTCATCGTTTGATGTTCTCAAAGAAGCGACCATGATCTTTATGGAGGCGGTTCCGGCTCATATTGATTTTGACAGCGTCCGCGAAGCCATAAAGGCACACCCGAAGGTGCTCGGCGTCCATGATTTGCATATCTGGTCGCTGTCCTCGAACTCGGTGGCATTGTCCTGCCATATTCAGCTCGATAAGGCGGATTACCTGGCTTCTCCGGTTGTCATCACGGAGTTAAGTCAGATGCTGGTCGATAAATTCAATATCGGACATTCGACTTTTCAGCCCGAAAGAAAAAACTGCGCCAGTATTTATGATAATGGAACCAATGAAGGGGGCTGTGCTTGAAGGTGAATGATAAAATCGGCGACGTATTCGAGGCGGATGTCAGGGATCTTGCCTATGACGGCAAATCGGTGGGAACCCTTGACGGAAAAATAGTCTTTCTTAATGAGGGACTTCCCGGTGAAAAGGTCAGAGCCAGAATTATAAAAAAGAAAGCCCGCTACAGTGTCGGCAAAGTTCTGGAAATCCTGGAGAAATCAACAGATCGACAAAAAGCACCTTGCCGGCATTTTGATATCTGCGGCGGTTGCACCTGGCAGGATCTGGAATACTCGAAGCAACTGTTTTACAAGAGAAAACAGGTGGTGGACTGTCTCGAACATATCGGGCGGCTCGGCGATGTTGAGGTTGCCGAGGCGATCGGTGTAGCCGATCCCTTTTATTACCGCAACAAAATGGAGTTTTCATTTACCATCGATGAGGATGGCCGGTCCCGACTCGGTCAGCATGTCCGAGGACGTTTCGATGAGATTTTCGATCTAAATCAGTGCCTTCTCCAATCGCCCGCCTCGAATGAAATCGTCAACTGGTTCAGGGAATATGTCAGGGAAAATCGAATTCCGGTGTATGATGTTGTAAATCACCGGGGATATCTGCGATTTCTTGTTATTCGTGAGGGTAAGAAAACGGGCCAAATAATGCTGAACATCGTCACCACCGATGGGGATTTCCCGAATATCGAGGGATTGACAGCGAGTGCGATTGAAAAAATTCCCGGTTTAACCACTATCATACACAACATAAATAATCAAAGATCGAATATAGCCCGGGGCGAAAAGGAGACGATATTATACGGCCCGGGATATATCGAAGAGATCATCCTGGGGTACAGGTTTCGAATCTACGCCAATTCTTTCTTCCAAACCAATTCGCTCCAGGCCGGCCTTCTTTACGGCAAGGCCATTGAATTCCTGAAGCCGACGACCGATGACCGGATGCTTGATTTATACTGCGGCGCCGGAACCATCGGAATCTGTGCGTCAGGACAAGTGGGAGAGGTGATCGGCGTGGAATCGGAGGAGTCGGCGGTCAGGGCGGCAGTTGAAAACGCGGAAATCAACAATATCAAAAATATCAGTTTTTATGCCGGTCAGGCGGAAAAATTACTCAGGAAGAGACCGGAGGTTTTTGACGGCCTGGATTGTGCCATTGTTGATCCCCCCAGGGCCGGCTTTCATCCAAAAGCCTTAAAAAAACTTATTGAACTTAGCCTGCCCCGAGTTGTATATGTATCCTGTAACCCGGCGACCTTTTCAAGGGATGCCGCGGCGCTGGTTGAGGCCGGATACCGGCTGGATAAGGTAATTCCAGTTGATATGTTTCCTCATACTATGCATATTGAGGTTGTCGCAGGATTTTATAAACAGGACTATTGAGCGCATATTGGAGGTGTCGTGAAAAAGTTTATTTTTATTCTGACAATTACAATTTTGACATTGTCGACCACCATGGCTCAGAGCAAGCTGGATGAAAATTTCACCAAATTGTCCCAAGAGATTCTACAAAATCTGCAGTCATTTTATCCGGTTCATTCCACGTCTCATGGAATACATGAATACGATTATCGTTTTACCGATTATTCGATGAAATCGATAAACAGTGAAATCGCCGCTTTGAAAAAATTCGAAACCAGGATTTACAAATATCAAAAAAGCAGCCTTTCGCCCGAAAATCAGATTGATCTGAAATTGCTTAAAAGCAACGTGGATGTCGCGCTGGCGGAATTAAACAAAACCAAATTCTATAATAGGAATCCATACATCTATATCGATGATGCCGTGTCCGGAATCTATTACATTCTGGTTTCGGAATATGCCCCGCTCGAAACCCGGGTTCAGAATGTGATCGCAAGGATGAAAGTCGTCCCCGACCTCCTCAACCAGGGCAAAAAGAATCTTAAGAACCCACCTCCCGTTTTTATCGATGCCGCCGTCGAAATGGTCAATACGGGCGTTGATTTTTACCGCTCGGTGCAATCCGATCTGGCCGGGCAATTCCCGGTGCTGGCTTCCGAGATCAATATCGCGGCGGAGCGGGCCGTCAGCGCCATGCTGGAATACAAGCATTTTCTGGAGAATATCACTCCCGGCGATCCGAATTCCTTTGCGGTCGGCAAGGATCATTATAATTATTTACTGCAGCACCAGTACTTTCTCGATTTCGATTCCGATTCGCTTCTGAGAATAGGCGAAAATATTTTAGAACAAACCAGACAGCTTTACAAAGATTAT
>JBFMFJ010000024.1:0-17815 GCA_040752235.1 Candidatus Zixiibacteriota bacterium
CCCAGGAGAGAAGACCTGAAAGACCGGGGACTTATTTTCTGATCGGACTGGGCATGACTTATATGAGTTATTCTAATGCCGAGGAATTATGGGGTGAGGAATTTGATAAGGAATCAAAAACCGGAACGGAATCCGATCCGGGATTAAGTCTCGGCATCGGAGTTGAACTTCAGCTTGTTCCCGGATTCGGCGTGTTCACGGATATAAGATATGCCATAGATTACGGCGAATATGATGTCGTGACATATATTCCGGTTCGCTTTGGACTGAAATTCAGCTCAAAAAGACAGGGAGCCGGACGGTAAAACCGCGGCTCCCGTTTATAACTTCATTGTATAAATTTATTCTTCTTTTTCCAGATCCAACTCAATTATCGGCGTCTCGGTGTTGACCTGATTTCCGTCTGCGAAATTAATTTTCTTCACGATTCCGGCCGCAGCGGAGTTGACCTGGTGCTCCATCTTCATGGCTTCGACAATGACCATCGGCTGTTTTTCAGTCACGTGGTCGCCTTCCTTAACCAGCAGCTTGACGATTTTCCCCGGCATGGGGGCATATATTTTATCCTTCTCCCCTGCCATAGCGCCGGCGCCGCCGGCATTGTTGCCGTCTTCTGATGGTATAACCAACTCCATAAGGATGCCGTCGATATCAAGGAAGGATTTATTACCATTGACCACACAGCATATTATGCGACGGGTTCCATTGAATTCGATGCTGTACTTACCGGGCGCCAGTTCGACGATATTAAAAGTTTTGTCTCCGACCGATACCCTGACGCCTTCGGCCGTCATTTCCGTATCCGTTTCGATTACATCATCTTTATGTATGAATTCGTTTTTCATTTTCCAATCCTCATCCCGATTTCCCAGGGACCGATAGTCTGCCAGGGGGACGGCTGCCTCTCTCTCCTGCCACCCGAAACGTTTGCTCTGGCTTTACGCATCATTGCGGCCGATGAAACGGCGGCGGCCAAATCCGAAACTTCGTCTATATCGACCTTGCGATCTTTCATATGAAGTTCGATGAAATTGGTGTAGGTCCGGCCGGCATGGAATTCCTGATGCTCGAGAACATCAATCATAAACCGGCGTGATGTCTTGATACCAAGAATACGATAGTCTTTCAGGGCGTTAATCATCTTGTTTATGGCCATTTCGCGGTTCGGTGCATGAACAATAAGCTTGGCCAGAATCGGATCATAATCGACTCCGACAACAGTACCACCCGTGACTCCCGAATCGACTCGGATACCGGGTCCGACAGGTTCCTCATAGTAAAGGATTTTCCCGGACGACGGCAGGAAATTATCTTCGCCGTCCTCGGCATAAATACGGCACTCGATCGAATGTCCCCGCTGAGTGGCATTGCGGACATATTCGGAAATGGGCTCGCCCGCGGCGATTCGAATCTGCTCAACGACAAGATCGACACCGGTGACCATCTCAGTAACCGGATGCTCGACCTGGACACGCGTATTCATTTCGAGGAAGTAGAAACCGCCGTTTTTATCAAGCAGGAACTCAACCGTTCCGGCATTGACATATCCGGCCGCCTCGGCCACTTTGACTGCAGCCGAGCCCATTCTGGCCCTCAACTCCGGATTGAGCGCGGTTGATGGTGTTTCTTCAATAATTTTTTGATGACGCCGCTGTATGGAGCACTCGCGTTCAAAAAGATGGATAGTGTGGCCATGTGTATCGGCCAACACCTGGAACTCAATATGGCGCGGGTTTTCGATATATTTTTCGAGATAAACGGTATCATCGCCAAAAGCATTTTTCGCCTCACGCATGGCCGCTTCGACCGCAGATTTGAGCTCCTGCGGTGCTTTGACGACTCTCATTCCTTTACCGCCGCCTCCGGCGGCCGCCTTTATCAGAACCGGGTAGCCGGCCTTTTCGGCCGCTTCTTTGAATTCCTGCAAATCTACCCCGGCTGATTTCATTCCCGGTATCAGGGGTACGCCGGCATCGGCCATCTTAATTCGCGATTCCACCTTATTACCCAGAAGCCGCATGGCATCAGGCGGCGGGCCGACAAAGGTAATCCCGGCCTTGATACATGCCTCGGGAAGACGCGGATTCTCAGCCAGAAAACCATAACCGGGATGAATGGCATCACATCCGTATTCTTTGGCCGCCTCGATAATTCTTGGTATCGAGAGATATGATTCATTCGGCGGCGGCGGGCCGATTTCGACCGCCTGATCCGCGGATCGGGCATGCACCGCTTCCTTATCGGCCGTCGAATAGACAGCCAGAGTTGGTATACCCAAAAGCCGGCAGGCGTTTATGATACGCATGGCTATTTCACCGCGGTTTGCAACCAGTATTTTTTTGAAATATTTTTCTGCCATTTATTCTTTAACCCATTTTGGTTTGCGCTTTTCAAGAAAGGCGTTCATTCCTTCCTGTCCCTCATCCGAAATTCTCAGTCTGGCAATCATCTCGGCCGTGAATGGTTTGTACGCATCTTCACTCATGTTCGGCACTGATGATACCAGTTTCTTGGCAACCGCAATAGCCTCGGGGCCCGATGATTTAATCATCTTCAGCAGGTCATTGACGGCCTTATCCAGCTCATCATCCTCAACATAATTATTGACCAGGCCGATCTTGAAAGCCTTTTCGGCTTTCATTCTTTCACCGGTGATGAAGAACTCGCGTGCCTTTCCCTCGCCGATCTTCTTGACGACATACGGGCCGATACAGGCCGGCACCAGACCGATTTTCACTTCGGAGAATGAAAAGACAGCCGAGTCGGCCGCGATGGCGATATCGCAGACCGCCACGAATCCGACTCCGCCTCCGATAGCGGCGCCATTGATCTTACCTATAACCGGACAGCGGAAATTGTATATCAGAGCGAACAGATCGGCCAGAGCGTTGGATTCTTTCAGATTTTCCTCGAATGACTGTGTGATTACTCGCTTCATCCAGTTCAAATCGGCCCCGGCACAGAATGATTTGCCTTCGCCCGTGAGAACAACCGCCCGCAGTGACTTCTCCTCATCAAGTTTCTTGAACAGATCCGTCATTTCATAGATGACAGTATCATTGAAGGCGTTATGCACTTCGGGACGGCAGAAGTTTATGTAAGCAACCTGATCTTCTATCTCATATTTTATTGTCTGGTATTCCATCAAGTCACCCCTACATCCTGAAGACACCATATTTCTGATCGGGGATATCGGCGTTGAGCGACATGGCAATCCCCAGAGCAATCCCCTCGCGGGTTTCTGTCATACCTACAATACCATCATCCCAGAGCCGTGCTGTGGAATAGTACGGTGATGATTCCGCTTCATATTTTTCCAGGATAGGCTGTCTGATGGCCGCAATTTCTTCTGGAGTAAGCTTCTTCCCTTCACGCTCAAGTTGTTTCACCTTGACGGTAGCGAGAACGTCCGCGGCCTGTTCTCCGCCCATGACGCAAATCTTGGCGTTGGGCCACATCCAGAGTAATCTCGGGAAATAACCGCGCCCGCACATGGCGTAATTTCCGGCACCGTATGACCCGCCGATAATGACAGTGAATCTCGGCACCTGGGCATTGGCTACGGCATGCACCAGCTTGGCGCCGTCACGTGCGATTCCGCCCGCTTCGTACTGCCGCCCGACTATGAAGCCGGTGATATTTTGCAGGAAGAGCAAGGGGATTTTACGGATGGTGCACAATTCGATAAAATGTGCCCCCTTAAGCGACGATTCCGAGAAAAGAACACCATTGTTGGCGAGAATGCCGACCGGATATCCCATAATTTTGGCAAAACCGCAGACCAGCGTCATGCCATAAAGCTCTTTGAATTCGTGGAATCTTGAGCCGTCGACAAGCCTTGCGATCACTTCGCGGGCATCATATTGCTTGCGAAGATCATTGGGAACGACGCCATAGAGCTCTTCAGGATCATAGTAAGGCTCTTCCACCTCGCCCATTTCAAGCTCGAATTTGGGAGAACGGTTGAGGTTTTCGATAATATTGCGGCAGATTTGCAATGCATGTTTATCGTTCTGGGCATAATGGTCGGTAACGCCGGAGGTCCGACAGTGCACATCGGCCCCGCCCAATTCCTCGGCCGTAACGACTTCACCCGTGGCCGCCTTGACCAGCGGCGGGCCGCCGATAAAGATGGTGCCCTGCTTGCGCACGATAACGGTCTCATCCGACATAGCCGGCAGATAGGCACCGCCGGCCGTGCATGAACCAAGCACGACCGAAATCTGCGGAATACCCATGGATGACATGCGGGCCTGATTGTAAAAGATACGCCCGAAATGATCCTTGTCGGGGAAAACACCTGACTGCATCGGAAGGAATATTCCGCCCGAGTCGACCAGATAGACGCAAGGCAGATTGTTTTCCTGGGCGATTCTTTGCGCCCGGGCATGCTTTAGAATGGTTATCGGGTAGTAGGTGCCGCCCTTGACAGTGGCGTCATTGGCGATAACCATCACTTCCCGCCCATGCACGATGCCGATACCGGTTATCAATCCGGAGGCCGGCGCATCATTATCGTACATATCATAAGCGGCAAGCTGCGACAACTCCAGGAATGGAGTGTTTTTATCGAAGAGTAAACCGACCCTCTCGCGCGTCAGCAGTTTGCCCCGCTCGAGATGTACCTTGCGGGCGCGCTCAGGGCCGCCCTCTTTTATTTTTTCCAGTCTTTCCTTGAATATCCGGTGCTGCTCTTTGTTGAGCTTGAGGTTTTCTTTATAGGCATCGGAAGACGTACTGATTTTGGATTCGATTCTAAACATTTGTCCCCTGTTCCAGTGCTAACGGGGTTCAGAACAAACGGGGCCGGATTATTCCCGGCCCCGCATATACTATTTTAATACCATTTAGGTACGAACTTATAACCGTAACTAAGGACGCCGTGATGACCATCGGTCTGGATACGGCGGAACTCGATCCGCACTTCCATACCGACCGTCAGTTTATCGACATCGCAATCGGCCACCTGTGCCAGAAGCCTGACCCCATTGGTCAATTCGGCAATGCCGATGGCATAAGGCGACTGATCGGTAAACTGCGAAGGTGCCACGCGAATAACCGAAAAAGTCAGCAGCTTTCCGGTATCGGGAAGGATAACTTTTTCGAATTCGCGGTGACCGCACTCCGGGCAGATCAGGCGGTACGGGAAGACAATCTTTCCGCACCTGGTGCATTTACCGGCTTCCAGACGATAGCGATGTTTGCTGTCTCTCCAGATACGTGATGGAAACATCAGGCCACCTCCATTATATGAACCACGGTGGAACCGCCGGAACCACCCATGTTTTGAGTCATACCGATTTTCGGTTTTGATTTAAGCTGACGGCCGTTTTCGGCAGTGCCGCGCAGCTGCTTGACAACCTCGACAATCTGAGCGACACCGGTCGCTCCGACCGGATGCCCTTTTGATTTGAGACCGCCGGAGGTGTTGATCGGGAAAGAACCTTCAAGTGAAGTCTCCCCTTTCAGGACCGCCTCCCCGGCCTTGCCGGGGGCATAAAGCCCGAGCGATTCCATAACGACTATTTCAGCAATCGTGAAGCAGTCATGCACTTCGGCGAAATCGACATCCTTTATGGTCTTGCCGGCCATTTTGAAGGCTTTCTCGGCCGCGACAGTTGTCGCTTTGATCGTCGTCAGGTCTTTGCGACTGTGAAGCGCGATGGAATCGGTCGCATGTCCGGAACCGATAATTTTGATAATCGGCTTGCCCAGTTTTTTGGCTATGTCAACCGTTGTCAGAATTACGGCGGCGGCGCCATCGGTGATTGGAGAGCAGTCCAGAATCCTGAGCGGGCTCGCCACCATGACCGATGTTTCAACCTGCTCGCGAGTGATCTTGAAAGGATACTGCGCGAACGGATTCATCGAACCATTATGATGATTTTTTACGGCAACCGCGGAAAGCATCTCTCGGGCGGTGCCGTATTTCGTCATATGAGCTACAGCCATCAAGGCATACAATCCCGGAAAGGTCGCGCCATGGAAGACTTCATATTCCTGATCGGCGGCGGCCGCCAGAGCATAGGTGGCACCATCACCGGAAATATCAGTCATCTTTTCCACACCACCGGCCATGACGATATCCGACATCCCGGAGGCAACTTCCATAAAGGCATGACGGAAAGCCAGACCGCCGGAGGCACAGGCCGACTCGACCCGTGATGCGGCCAGATATTTCTGCCCCAGATAATCAGCCATGAGTGAACCGATGTGCTCCTGACCGACAAAAAGCCCGCCGGTCATACAGCCAATAGTCATGCCATCGAGGTGATCGACTCCGGCATCATCAATAGCCGCCAGAGCCGCTTCGACATATAAATCACGGAATGATTTTTCCCAAATCTCACCGAATTGGGTCATTCCTACGCCAACTACTGCAACATCTCTCATATGTCTCACCTCCTAAGCATTCTTCAGGATTTTGCGCCGGAATTTGGCGTAGGTTCCATAGTCAACGTATGTCAGGTTTTCATCAAGCAATTTTCTTGTCCGGACTGCTTTATCGCGGGCCTCGACAATCCTGTCGGTGACCTTCCAGATGAAAGCGTCGGAACCGGCACCGGAACCGTAAGAAACCATCAGAATGGTATCGCCCGGTTTGGCAATATCAAGAGTGGCCGTAAGGCCGACCGGTGAAGCGCCGGAATAGGTATTGCCAAGCGTCGGTGACAGCCAGCCCGGCTCAATCTGTTCTTTCTTGAAACCGAGCATCTGACCGACCCTCATCGGGAATTTGCCATTGGGCTGATGGAAAACGGCGTATGTGAAATCCTGGGGCTTCATATTGGCCATTTTCAGGATACCGTTGGCGGCCCCGGTGGTGGTCCGGAAATAGGCCGGCTCACCGGTAAAACGACCCGCGTGCTGAGGATAAAATTCATGCTCGCGGCGCCAAAAATCCGGAGTGTCGGTCATCCAGGAATAAGTATAAAGCGCCTCAGCCAGGACATTTTCAGTGCCCATAATGAAGGCGGCGGCACCGGCGGCAGCCGAATACTCCAGGGCGTCGCTGGGAGCCCCCTGAGAGGTGTCGGCGCCTATGGCCAGACCATATTTAACATAGCCCGATTTAACCAGTCCAAGGCAGACAAACATCGCTTCGGAACCGGCCTTGCAGGCGAATTCGAAGTCGGCGCAGTGAATGTCCGGAGTGGCGCCGATTGCTTCGGCGACAACGGTTCCGGACGGTTTCACGGCATACGGATGCGATTCCGAACCTATATAAATGGCCCCGATTTCGGCCGGATTTATATTTCCGGCTCGTTTCAAGGCGTTTTTGGTCGCTTCCACCGAGAGAGTTATAGTATCGGTATCAGGCGGCGGGACCGATTTTTCCCTGAGCATTAATCCTTTCTTGTAGCTTGGCGCATCGGCTCCCCAGACCTTGGCAATTTCTTCCACCTTAATCCGGTGCCGCGGGACATGCGCACCATAGCCCACGATTCCTACCATAGAAATACCTCGCAATTTATGTTTCTAACTCAGTTTTTGGTCGCTTCCTAAAGAAAAGCTATCCCGTAAAGACTTCTAATATATACTTTTCCTGCCTGTTTCGCAAGGTCTTCGCCGGGAATTATTTTGACATTTTACTCAATATGGATTGCGTTTTGGAACAGCCGGCTCTATATTGTCCCCCATGATAAGAATAATAAGGTCTTTTTTAGTCGGATTGGCGATATTTATATCGACTGGCGCAGCTGCCCAGGAAGATGTGGGATTCGAAGAGAACTATGTTCTTTACGAGGGAGAAAAACATAATTTCATTATAGAGGCACCTGACCAGTGGTATATCGATGTCGAAAATGCCTCGAAAGACGGCTATACCGCCGCCATTTTTTCCGATACCGAATCATATAACAATCCCAGCATGATAATTTATGTCTGGGTTTATCAAAAGGATTCACTCTCTTTCCGGGAATTCGTAAGCGAAGATTCCGCTTATTATATAAAAAAAGATGCGGCGCTTACGTTTATTTCGACTGATACGCTGACCACACAGCAGGGCCGAAAAGTGGTTATCTTTGAAGTCGAGAATCCCGGCATGGGTAGTGAGACCGCCACGGTGGCCTATATCGACGGCGAACCGGAAATTGTCATATACGAACTGGATATCAGACGCCCCGATCATTTCCTTGAAGGCAACTATAATTTCCGTGAGGCGATATCGCTGTTCAGTATTATGAACAAGGAGATAGATTGACCGGCCGGAATATTGAATAGAGTCGAATAGCTTTATTTGCCAAAATGTAATTAGATTTCAAACGGCGGGGTAATTCCCCGCCGTTTTTATTTCAATGGTTTGACAACCGGTTACATGATTGCCCGCCTGCGGCGATTGTAGATGACGACAATGGTCGATATAATCAAAAGCAGAATGATCACCGCCAATCCCCAACTCGTAAGTGACGGGACTTTTTGATGATAAATGGTCCTCTGGACAACATTATAGGCTTGCTGGCCGCCGCCTTCCACGTAAAACATGAACAATATCTGGCTATTCTCGGCTATATAGGCCGGGTCAGGAGTGACAACGGCCACGGCCTCATCCATCGTATCAACAACCAGGTCTACTAAACCGGGAATCTGAAACCAGTTCAGACCCCCCAGGCTGGCGCTGTCAAGCTGCTCCAGATCATATCCATTCGGCTCCAGAGTGTAGAACGCATCGATAATTGTGACATCTCCGACATTTCCCCCCGGAGCATCGCCGGTCTGCGGCGGGAATCCGGCTCCGGTCCAGTTTTTCCACTCATTGCCGATCTTGAATGTGATTTCACCGGTCTGCGAATTATAGTCTATCGATGGCATCACGACCGGTCCTGCAAGACCTATAAAATGCCCATCCTGATCGGTCCAGAAAGCGGCAAACGGAGGTATAAGCGGGGCGTTGGTCGAAAAACAGGCATGGCCTTGTTGTCCCGGTGCGACTGTGCCGTCATACCAGTGAAAGAACGTAAAGGAACCAAATGGCATATGTGTAAAACTGGCAAAAGGCTGATTCATCATGGTGTCGGTGCAAATAACATTGCCCAGTAATATCTTTGTCAGATCGTAAGCTGTCTGACCGGTGTTATTGGTATAATGCTCATTGACCTGCCAGGCGGCCCCGGGAACATACAGCAGACAGACCAGGGCAACAACAGCCGGCAGCATCCACGTTATTTTATGTATTTTCATTTTATTATAACTCCCCATGCTGATTTTAATTGAAGTTTGTTTCCTAACAATGCATACCAATATGTATTTTAGGGGGAGCGCGGAGAATAGGTATAATAAAGCGGGGACGTTTTATACAGGGTACCGAGTAAATATTCCGGACAGTCTTCCGATTGCAGTATTTCGTCATCGGCATTTTTATTATGCTAAAGACCAGCCTGCCGATGATCAGCATTATCAATGAATTCACCAATATTACCAGGACCGAGATCAACAGCATTCCGAAAAGAGAGCTGATTTTGATCAGAATGTAGGAATCATTGTCAGCGAAATTAAGAATCTCGCCCATTCCAATATAACGCGTTAAAATATATTCACAGGGGAACCATGATAATGCAATCAAAGGTGCATTAAAACGCGTCAGGCGGACGGTTCTGTTTATGACCACCCCATAGATGGTAAAAATGACATTCAAACAAACGAATTGCAGAATGATACGGTCGGTATATATGCCGCGACATATCGGCACAATCGTTAAGAAATATGTCGAGGCAAGAATTATTGAGACAATAACAGAACCTGTTATCGATACCCGTGAATTACGCCACAGAAACGGAATAAATGCAAAGAGAGATATAAACCACAGGTCCTGATACAAATGAGCCACGGCAAAGAGAGCTGCTGAACTCCCGGCACAGACAAAACTACATAGGAGGTGATCCATTGGAACGGATCTGCGCATAAGACAGCACCATATGTGATGAGATAGTAATCCCGCAGTCAATCACGACTGCCGGCGGCCGTTTCATCTTTCCAGATGTAATTTTGAAATTGCGCGATAAATCGGCGTACGATAATTGTCAGATTACCAATTTCTATGAAAACAAATCAGCCCTGGATACTATAATTATAATATAAATCGCAGTGCGCGTCAAGATAATTTGGCAGGCGAATTTCGACTATTCCTCAGCATGCGGTCACACAAATAAAATCGGCGGGGATGGACCCCGCCGTATTATTTTCAACGGATAATTACTACTTCAACAGAATCATTTTGCGGGTTTGCGTAAATTGATCAGTTTCCATTCGATAGAAATAGATCCCTGAAGAAACCTGTTCCCCGATATTATCCATACCATCCCAGATAATGCTGTAATTTCCGGCGGCCTGTTCCATCTTAACCAGGGTCCTGACTTTCTGACCGAGAAGATTATAAATCGCAATCGTTACAGGTGACTTGCTCGGAAGTGAGTACTCGATTACAGTGCATGAATTAAATGGGTTTGGATAATTGGCCCTAAGATTAAACTCCGCGGGCAGTAATTCATTATCCGGTTCGGTCACATCAAGCGGTATGGAATAAGGTGCATTCAGTAAATTCTTTAGCTCCGTAATGGCGGCGAGATTGTTCTGATACTTGATAGCCGCGAATTTTACCAGGACATACTGGCTGTCACCCGGCCTGAAGTCAAACGGGCCGCAGGAACCCAGCATTACCCTGTCGGCGGGAGATATGTCGAGATCACCCAGGGCGGTGACTGGATCGCCGCTGTGCATATATTTGAGTGTCTGCGCATTATAAATATATGGCGCCCCGTCTGAGTACAATCCTTTCAAATAATTGTATATTTCCGCGGGGGCATCCGGATCTGCACCGCCCACGTACTTGATGAAGGCGGTCATGTTAAGATTTTTATGATCGGGCACCAGGCCCATACCGAATGCGGCGGTATCTCCGGCTGAAGGTACGAGAGGTCCTTTCAGGATACGAAACCCGCTTGCCGGCGGACTGGTGCCGTACTGGGCGTCGGTATTCGTCGAATTATAACAATAGAACAAATCATTCAGAGTATCACAGCCGACCAGATCGTCAGAGGCGCTGCCCAGGTCTGGATCGGCCCACATGCCGAAATACATATTCTTGAAAGTCCGTCCGCCATTGTTGAACATCTTAAATTCAATATAAACAGCCTGATCATCCAATTCTAAAATCTTCCCGGCCGATGCCGGAGTATTTCCGAATGTTCCACCGAAGATGTCTCCCTGCGATTTAATACTCGACACTGCCCAGACAGTCTGTTGAATTTCAATGCCAAGAGGTTCCGTCGAGCCCATATTGCAGATATGCTGCGCCGGATTGGCGTCATTATAAACCGACCAGAGCATCTGGTCGCCGATCATTATCGGATTCCCGAGAATATTGATCGGCGCTCCCTGTTCCTCGGGCCAGTTGAGATAATCACTGTTTGGATTGGCGGCCAGACTTTCCGCGTACAATTTGTAAACACGAAAAGAAGGGTCATCCGGCATATAGGTTCCTCCGGACATCGGACCCGCCACGAATTCGCTTTGATATTCGGATACCGCCGCCCGCAGTTCACCGGAGGCGGAATCGATTCCCGCCAGCCAGATTCCCGCCGCAAAAAGCGGAGAATATTCCCCGGCATGATTAATGTTCATGGCAATGGAGAGAGGTTCCCCGGAATAAGGGTACCAGGTCCCATAATCATAGCCAAAAAAACCGGAGAGATCGCGCCCCAAACTGCCATCATTAGTAACGAACATAAGAATATAGTTCTCATCGATATAAGTATCATTATCCACAGAGGTTGATTCCCCGGCAAGACTTGTTTTGGCCGCAATATCCGGCGCTGCCGAGGAGGTGCCTGCCGTGATTAATATCGCCAGGAAAACTATAACGGTTGCCATATTATTCATTAAATCACCATCCCATGCATGATTAAATTCTATTCTATTTTATCAGGAGCATCTTACGGGCCTCGTGATATTTTTCGCTCCTAATGCTGTAAAAATAAATCCCCGAGGCCACTTCCTCTCCCCCGGTGTCGCGGCCGTCCCATACAACTCTGTAATTTCCGGGAGGCTGTTCTTTATCAATCAGTGTCGTTACTTTTTGGCCAAGAATGTTATAAATCGTAATTGCGACATGGCTTCTTTCCGGAAGCGCATATTCAATTACCGTCCGGGAGTTGAACGGATTGGGATAATTCTGGCTGATTGCATACTGCCCCGGCAGTACGAAAGGCGTTTCTTCTTCGACATCAACCGGCATATCAAAAGGCGCATTCAGAATTTCCTTGAGTTTCGTTATCGAGGCCAGTCTGTTATTTCCCTGACCGACTCCAAACTTGATTAATACAAACTGGCTGTCGCCCGGTCTGAAATCAAACGGTCCGCTGGAGGCCATCATCCGACGGTCGGCCGGGCACATATCGAGATCTCCGGTTACGGCAATAGGATCGCCCGAATTCCAGTATTTCAATTGATGTCCATCATATATGTATGGGCTGCCGTCTTTTGTAAGTCCCTGCATATAATAATATGATTCTAAATAGGTGTCTGGGTCAGATCCGTTAATGTACTTACAAAATGAAGTCATATTCAGATTTTTATAATCCTGAATATAGCGGCCCTCATAATTAGCCGAATCACCCGGTGAAGGGATCTGCGGCCCATAAATCAGTTTGAAACCTGAAGCTGGCGGTTTATTGAAGTAGTATGAATCATAATCCCATGAATTGTAACAATAAAAGATATTATCGAGAGTGTCACAACCGACTAAATCATCGCCGGAGCCTCCCAGGTCAGGATCAGCCCACAGTGAAAAATACATATCTTTTATATTCCGGCTGCCCTTATTTCTTAAAATATATTTGATGAAAATCGAGACATCATCATTACCCGATACTATGGTTTGCGGCGGTTCCGAGACAAAAGTGAAGCTATCGGTGATAGCGGCTGAGTATATAAGTCCCGGCGTTAGTTTAAATGTTCCTTCCTCGGCCAGCATGCCTCCCATACCGCGGTCATCCAGCCAAAGCACCCACATTGCGTCATAAACAGACAATCCGTCATCTCCACCAAAAAAGTCAATAGTGCCGTCGGTACCATCCCCGTAATACGTGCCGCTGGGATCATAGTCGGTATTCAATATCCAGACGTAATTATACTGCTGATCGCCCTGGTAAGGAAGATCGTCATCCGGCGGGTCAGTCAGATTATGCAAATCCCACTGATAATTTTGATCGCGGTCTCGAACCACCACATTTAACTGGCGGGGATTATCGGGATCTTTCATATCCCAGACTGTAAAGGGCACATCATAAAATCCGCTATAGGCAGCACCGCTAAAAGTCTGGTACATAAATGCCTTTTGTGTATATGCGGGGTTATCAACGATATAGGGTTCCCCTATAGAATACACGCCGTTGGAATTCAGGTCGGTATATGAAACCATCGGTCTGAAGCGGATTTCGATAGGTTTATAATCCCTATAATTGATTGTGGTTCCGCCCCAAAAATTCGGCTCCAGCCAGACGCCACCGAAAAATATATCCCCGCCATGTTCACCGCCGGTGAACCAGAGGCCACCCTCATATCCCTGCTCGTCAACCGCAACCGGACTGAGATTTTCCGGCGTGGCACTTGTATATTCCCAATTTCCATAAGCATTTTCACCAACCAGCGAGACCATCACCTGCAGCCCCTGAACAATACTGCTGCGATCGCCATTAAAGGTAATTTGATTCAATAGAAGTAGCTCACCTGTGGTCACGTTTCTCAACTGCCAGTATGGCCCCTTGACAGCATCCCACAAGAGTTCAACCAAATATTCATTGCCGGCGATGGCATTATTGTCGACAGCGATAGCCCTTACTGCCAAGTTTGATGTCCCAAGCTGAGTAACATCAAACTCTGTGGGGATATATATTGTGTCATCATCCGTCATATTTGAGGCCCATACCATTTGCTGGACCTCAACACCCAACGGCGCGGTGCAACCGGAATTATTGCTATGCTGGTTTGGATCGGCATCGTTATATACCGTCCAGAGAGTCTGATCCTCCAGGCATAGTGGATTGCCATACCCGTCAAGCGGCGCCCCCTGATCGGACGGCCAGTTCAAATAATCACTATTGGGATTCCCCTGCAGGCTGTCCAGGAACAGTTTATACACCTTGAAATCCGGGTTGTCCGGTTGATAGGTTCCTCCTTCCATTGGGCCGGGGACATATTCACATGAATATTCTGAAATGGTAACCAGAACCTGACCCGTGGCCGAATCGATTCCACCCAGCCAGATCCCGCCGGCATATAACGGAGAGGCATAATTTATTCCCATTGAGATGGAGGCAGTATCGATATAAGGATAAAAAGTACCATAATCATAGTCGAACACATTATTAAGATCTCGTCCGAAATTGCCATGATTCGTAACAAACATAAGTATACTATTGGCATCTATATAAGAAGTATTATCAACCGTGTTTGTCCCGGATATTTTGGAGACTGTCCCCATTATTGGTTCGAGACGGACCGCCCCGGAATTTTCATAAGGCGGCAGCGCGCTAAGCGTGCCGGATAGAAATATCATTCCGACAAAAAATAAAATCGATAGAAATTGTTTCATTATAAACTCCTGCGACCTGGCGAAAATGGATATTCATTAATAATATTGATAACATCAGGACATTTGTCAATATTTAAAATAAAACTCCGGCACATACAGAGATAAGAGGTAAGATAATAAATTACCAATAATTCCGAAAAAACAGGCCGGTTCTGCGACAAACCGGCCCGTCATGGATATGAAGAAGAGAATTATAATGAACTACTGACCTTTTCCGATTCTGATGGTATTATCTTTAATTCATCATCGACATAGTCAATCGTAATCGCGCAAGTGGCACATATTTCGCCCGCCAGGATCTTTTTCGAAATAGTCTGGCTGAGTTCCCTGTTTATCAAACGCTTGATCGGCCGCGCCCCGTAAGTGGGATCGAAACCGATTTCGGCCAGATGATCTACGGCGGCGTCGGTCATTTCAGCCGCAATTTCCTTCTCCTTAAGAAGCGACTGCAGACGAGTGAACTGAATGCGGACTATTTTCCTGATGTCATCAGGATCCAGGGCACGAAAGACTATATATTCATCGATTCGGTTAAGCAGTTCCGGATTAAACAGCTTTTTCACTTCCTCGATGACTTTTTTCTTCATCCCATCATATGACATATCATGCATCTCGGGATCGAATCCGACCGAGCGTCCTTCCCCTATCCCCCGTGTGCCGATATTAGAGGTCATTATTAAAATGGCGTTCTTGAAACTGACCGTGCGCCCCTGATTATCGGTCAGGCGACCGTCCTCAAGAATCTGCAGCAGCAGGTTGAAAACCTCCGGGTGAGCCTTCTCGATTTCATCAAGCAGAATAATGGCATGCGGCCGGCGGCGGACCGCTTCGGTCAGCTGACCGCCCTCATCATAGCCGACATATCCGGGCGGCGCCCCGATAAGCCGCGATACCGAGAATTTCTCCATGTATTCCGACATATCAATCCGCACGATGGCGCTTTCGGTGCCGTACAAAAACTCTGCCAGCGCTTTGGCCAGCTCGGTTTTCCCGACGCCGGTCGGCCCCAGAAATATGAATGATCCCAGCGGTCGATTCGGGTCGGAAAGCCCCGCTCGCGACTGCCGGACGGCGTTGGCCACCGAGGTGACAGCTTCATCCTGACCCACGATACGCTCATGCAGTTTCTCCTCAAGGTGCAGCAATCGTTCCATTTCCGACTCGGTCAAACGCTTGACCGGAATCCCGGACCATTTGGAGACGATATCGGCGATATCCTCGGCATCGACCTCTTCTTTCAATAACTTCCGCGATGACTGTATGGCGGTCAGTGAATGTGTCAGGAACTGCAGCTTCTTTTCGGCCTCAACCAGTGTGCCATATTTAATTTTGCCCGCTTCCTCATAATTGGCCTGACGCTCCATTTCGGCTGATTTGAGTTTAAGCTCTTCAATTTCCTTCTTGATGCCGTGAATGGCCTCGACCGTTTCCTTTTCCTTCAACCATTGGGTCCTAAGATCATCTCGTTTGACATACAACTCTTCCAGTTCTTCCTCAATCGGTTTGATTCTGACTGCCGCATCTTTCTCGGCCTTGATACCTTCCTTCTCAATCTCCAGCCACCGAATGCGTTTTTCGAGGGTATCCAGTTCCTCCGGCATGGAGTCAATGGAAATGCGCAGTTCCGCTGCCGCTTCATCGATGAGGTCGATAGCCTTATCCGGCAGAAACCGATCCGCGATATAACGGTCGGACAGCTTCGCCGCGGCCACCAGCGCCTCATCCTTTATTTTGACATGGTGAAAGATCTCATAGCGTTCGCGCAGTCCGCGCAGGATCGAAATCGTATCTTCGACCGAGGGCGGTTCGACCATTACCGGTGCGAAACGCCGCTCCAGAGCGGCATCCTTTTCGATATGCTTGCGGTACTCATCAAGTGTTGTGGCTCCGACACAGCGCAGCTCGCCGCGAGCAAGCGCCGGTTTAAGCATATTCGAAGCATCCATCGCACCTTGAATGGCACCGGCCCCGACAATAGTATGTAACTCATCAATAAAGAGAATGATTTTGCCGGCCGCCTCATTGACTTCTTTAAGGACCGCCTTGAGCCGTTCCTCGAATTCGCCCCGAAACTTGGAGCCTGCAATGAGTGAGCCAAGATCAAGCGCAACGACCTTGCGGTCTTTTAATGTCTCCGGAACCTCTCCCTTGATAATTTTCTGGGCCAGCCCTTCGACAATGGCTGTCTTGCCGACACCCGATTCTCCGATAAGCACCGGGTTGTTTTTGGTGCGGCGCGAAAGAATCTTGATAATGCGCCGGATTTCATCGTCGCGGCCGATTACCGGATCGAGTTTCCCGGCACGTGCCTCCGCCGTAAGATCGCGCGAATATTTTTCCAGCACCTGATATTTCGACTCAGGGTGATCGTCGATAACTCTTGTCTTTCCCCGAATAGAGGATAACGCCTTCAAAACCGATTCCCGATTCAAACCCGATTCCTTGAGAATTTCCTGCGCCCGTGATTTTATTTCAAGAATAGCCAGAAAAAGATGCTCGACAGAAATAAATTCATCCTTGAGCTGTCCGGCTTCATTTTCCGCCCTGGCGAATATCATGGGCATTTCTCTCGAAGGATACAACTGGGCTCCTTCGACTTTCGGCAGGAGCCTTAAATACGAATCAATTTTATTATTGATCGCCTCGAGTTCAATGCCGATTTTCTTGAGAACCTGTCCGACCAACCCTTCTTCCTGCCGCAGTAATGCCGCCAGAAGATGCACCGGTTCTATCTGGGCATGCGATTCCGACATGGCCATTTGCTGTGCATAGTTGAGTGCATCAGCCGACCTCTGCGTGAGTTTATTCATATTCATATATTTTTGCCTTCCATATTCCTATATTTACAGCTGCGGTAAAGCATCTATATCAGGCAATCAACCTTCAGCGATATAAAATGAAGCGACTGAATTATGATTGCATTGTTTTCTGCAACTCTTCGAGCAGTTCTTTCTGGCGCGGCGTGATATCACTCGGGACCTTGATATGCACTTCGATATACTGGTCGCCATGACTGCCATCGACCGACAATCCCATTCCTTTCAGGCGGAGTTTTGTCCCGTGCACTGTGCCCGGTTTGATATTGATATTAACCGTCCTGGTTAAAGTCTTGACCGGCACTTTAGCACCGAGAACTGCCTGCGGGTATGATACCTCGACGGTCGTGTAAATATCATTGCCGCTGCGCTCGAACTGTTGATGTTTGTTCACATTCACGGTTATCAG
>JBFMFJ010000025.1:0-17793 GCA_040752235.1 Candidatus Zixiibacteriota bacterium
CCCGGGTGTCGCGAATTGAGCGGCGATATCGCCGGTAGCGGCCGGCAGGTAAACCGGAGCGAGCAGGCAAAAAACAAATATAAACATGCAGGCGTAATTATAGACTCTCACAGTCACCTCCTGTGTATAAAACGATTTTGATTTTGACTTACCTTGAAAAAAGCTGTGTAAATTCGTCATAAGGGATAACCGGCCAGGTTTCTGTTTCGAGAATTCCCTTATTATTGATTTCCGAAGCCACCCTGAAAGCAAGAGTTTGATCGGCCGCATCGAAAATAGCCAGGTAATCATAACGACCGAGAGTCGCGTAAAGACTGGTGACTTTGACGTTATTACGGCTGAATATCTCAAGCGACTCGTTTATTTGCGCTGAGAGATCATCATGCATTTTTTTTGCGCTGGGATTGATTTGCAGCGCCATGATAAAAGTAGCCATAACGACTCCTCCCTGAAAATTGACTACATTAAAAGATAGTTAATGTCTTACGTAATTCCAAGACAAACCGTTCTATAAAATATACGCCGAGGGAGGCACCGGTTTTAGAACCCGGACAAATCTTTTTTCAGGTTATCGAATCGGCTTCTAAAGATAACGAAGGTGTCATTAAAGTCAGGGGTCCGGCAAAAGACCCGACTGGTTCCTTCATTGACGGCCGAAAACACCACTGATCTGGCAGTACCGTCAGCCAGAGAAATTTTCAAAGTCAGCGACGGATTATCAAAGTCAATCAATCCACTGTCAGCGGCATTGACAAAATCATTGGCGTTGAGATTACATATTGATGTCAGAAATATTCTGGTCTTTATTGTATCGGCCAGAGAACTGTCACGGAAGGGGCGTTCACCGTAAAACCATACCGAATCGGCCTGCCATAATTTATAGGCTTTCTTATCGTAGTCCAGCTCCACCGAATTAATGGTAACAGGAGGAATGGAGAAGATGGTCTTATCAAACCACTGTGTTTTCTGGCGGCGATAGGCGTAAGTCAAAAGACCGTTGGCAAGATAGACTTCATCCTCGCCCGGTTTTCGTATGTAGGTATGCGTATAATCATTGGCCGGCTTGCCGATAATAATTTCGCTTAACAGGCGGTCATCCCGATAGAATCGAATAAGATTGCCGCCCGTATCGTCCACCATGAAATCCTTACGCCGTTCGGCATTTTGTGATATGACATTGCCAACTTTCATATCAATAGCGGTTTTTATCATATTTCGGACGGCCATGGTATCGGCGCGGCGATATAGTGAGTCGATAGTGACATACCAGTTCGCCCCATCCAGTCTGAACATGAGAGTATCCTCGGGCCCTAAAATATCGATACGATTGATTTCTTCGTCACTCAGTCCCAGGAAATTCTCATAAGTTTTGCCGCGTATTCGTTTATTTTCAAGACGGCTTTGAATGAGCCAGGCCAGGCCGATGACAACTAGGACTGCGACGGGAATGATCAACCGTTTCATGCTATCTCCCTATTTTTTCGCGATGATCTTTTGTACTGCCATCTGACGACCCCGAACAGGACGACAATCAAAGGCATGGCAAACATATTGACATATTTGACAACTTTTTTGGTGCCGTCGGAGGTGACTTTCAACATCCTTCCGGTTACCTGTTTCGAGCGAATTGATATCAACCCCTTGTCCTGTGTCATCCAGTCGACAATATTCATCAGGATGACAAAGCTGGTATTATTACGGCGATTATCATCGGATATAAACGAGCCGTTGCCGATGACAACCACCCGGCCATCCTGAGTCATGCTTAGTTTGTCCGGAATCGGCCCGGTGCTGAGGGAGTCATTCCCGGTGTACTCTGGAATATTTCTGTCATTGAAATAACTTCCGAAATATCCCGACATGGCGACAGCAAGGGGCAGCTTCTGAGATGAAAAATCCTCCTGAAAGTATTTTTTCTCGGGAGAAACATCAATGGGAATCATCCTGCTTCCGGACTGATCTGAAGTGGAAAACAGGACCTGACGTTCCGTGGCCGCGGGAAGCCCGGGATTAAGATCGAGGGAACTCGTGAACAACATATCAAATGATTTCAAGGTTTTGACAATCGGATTTTCCTCATTGAAATTTTGAATATTTATATAGAAGGGATAGCGGATCAGGCTTTGCATCTGATATGTTCCCATATTTCTTGTAACCGGTACCATATTACACTGGGCGTCTATGACGAGGTCTTTCCTGACGCTGGCACCATAGTAATACATAAGGCTGTCGAGACCGTTTTCAATCGGCGTAACGGAGGCATTGGCGATGTCGATATTGAAACCATCGATTAAAAATACCAGCCGTCCGCCGCGCATGAGGAACTGATCGAGGAGATAGATTTCCCAGTAAGACAAAGGTTCTTTGGGCGAATCCACAAAAACAACCCGGATCTCCGGCGGAATGGTTTTCAGATCCTTCAGGTCCAGGAAACGCACCCGGTATTCTTTCTGCAGCATCTGGCTGGCCCAATTAAGTCCGTTCGACATGTCGGGCTCGCCATTACCGGTCGTAAAAGCAATAGAGGGGATTTCCGTCTGAATAAGTTTGTTGATGGCTCTGGAGAGATCATATTCCAGATTCATTGTATTTTCGACAAATGGTATGACCTCGCTCTTATCGCCATAAAGTACTGCCAGACCTTTATATCCCTTGATAAACTCGGTCTTATCGTTTTTGAAGACATTAAACTGCAATGGCGGGATACGATATCCCTGGGCCTCCTCTTCTTTATTATCCTTGACCGGATCGATGAACTCATAGTGCAGATAACCATGGGAATAGGCCTTGTAGTCATCAAGCAGGTCCTTGATATAACGCGCGTCATTATTATGGGGAGCGGGGAGATCATTGGAAACATAAGCCTTGACCGTAAGCCGGTCGTTCAGGCGCTCGACCAATTCCCGCGATGAATCGGTCAGTGAATATATATTGTTGTCGGTCAGGTCCACCCTGGAAAACAGGTTCAATGAAATCAGATTGACAATGACCAATATGGCTAGAGTTATTATAATCAGCAGACTTGCCGTCGATTTTGTTTTGACATCCTTCTTATTCATTATTTCCACTTCCTGCTTTCAAGTGATTGAACGGTCAAAAACAAAAATAAGAATATCATTGAAAAATAATAAATCAGATTCCGACTATCGACAACGCCCCGGGAGACATTGTTGAAATGATAGTCGATTGAAAGATATTCGATAAGGTTGCCTATAAATCCGGGGAAGAAGATAACAATCTTGTCAAAAATGAAAATAACGAAGATTATGGCAAAAGAAACGATAAAGGCAACAATCTGATTCTGGGTCAGACTTGAGGTGAAAATTCCGATGGCCAGATAGACACCGACAACCAGAATAA
This sequence comes from Candidatus Zixiibacteriota bacterium, assembly GCA_040752235.1. GTDB lineage: Bacteria > Zixibacteria > MSB-5A5 > GN15 > PGXB01 > PGXB01. Next base: position 3,361 of record JBFMFJ010000025.1, read on the forward strand.
GCCCTATGTAGCCGCCGATAGTGGCGCCGAAATCAGGTTCGCCAAGCATCGAGATGGTTATGTAATGAACCAAGGTCAGCAAAATTGTTATAATGACCAGCAAATAGGCCGCCAGAAATTTTCCCAGAACCAGTTGCCAGTCCTTGATAGGCAGGGTCATCAGCAGCTCAATCGTCCCCAGTCTTTTCTCTTCCGAAATCAGCCGCATCGATAAGGCCGGTATGAAGAACAGCAGGATAAACCTGACGATTCCAAAGAGCGTCCGAAGATCGGCAGTATTGGCCAGAAACAGAGTGGTTGAAAACTGCCATCCGGATATTAAAAGAAAGAGGGTAATAACCACATAGGCGACCGGCGAGTCGAAGTATGACCGGAATTCCTTTTTAGCCAGAGTTATTATCTGATGCATTTCACACATCCTTTTTGGTCAGTTTTCTGAATATATCTTCAAGTGATGTTTCTTCACGCTTTATTTCCAGCAAAACCGATCGATTTTCAACGCAGAGGTTAAAAATGCGTTCGCGCGGATCAACTCCCTTATCGGTCTCAAGATCCAATTCAAGCAGATCGCCTCCCAGGGGTTTGCTGTTGATGACGCGTTCGACACCTTCTATTTGAGAAATTTTTTCACTGAAAGATTCGGCATTCCCCTTAATCTGCAATGTTATCTTGGTCTTGCCTTCAAATGAAGCCTGCAATTCATCGGGGGTTCCATCCGCTACAATACGGCCTTCGCTGATGATAAGCACCCGGTTACACGTAGCTTCGACCTCAGGCAGGATATGGGAACAGAGTATGATGGTTTTCTCTCTTCCCAGCTCTTTAATGAGATTCCGGATTTCAATTATCTGGTTTGGATCCAGACCGACCGTAGGTTCATCCAGAATCAGTATCTCGGGGTCATGGATAAGCGCCTGGGCCAGACCAACGCGCTGGCGATATCCTTTTGAAAGCTCGCCGATTTGTTTGCCGATAACGCTGTCGAGACCGCAGATGCCGATAACTTCTTTAATCCGCTTGCCATTGGCCGCTGCGGTTTCGCGACGCATTTCCCGGACGAAGCTTATATAATCGACGACATTCATTTCGGGATAGAGAGGGGCGTTTTCCGGCAAATAGCCGATCTTTTTGCGGACCTCGATTGATTCCGTCATTATATCATGATTATCAACGGTCACCGAGCCTGCGGTTGGCGATAAATAACAGGTTATTATCCTTACCGTGGTGCTTTTACCCGCACCATTCGGGCCCAGAAAGCCGACGACAGTGCCCTTCTCAATACTGAATGAGACATTGTCTACGGCCAATGTAGGACCGTAGTACTTGGTTAAGTTTTGAACCGATATCATTTTTCGCTCGATTTTTTAACAAGTATTAATTAGCTGCTAAAAATATAAATTAATTTCAGTTTGTCAAGTTCCGTAATTGTTCTTATACTCGCTATGAACAGGCAGGTTCCAAAATATTAACTCATATAATCGACTGAATTACAACATCTTAATGGATACAACCCGGGCTGTGCCGGCAGCAACCTGCCATTAGTCCCGGCGATTACTGCCTGTATAAGATCAAATTAATTCTGTCATAAAACTGATCAGACCCGTAATAACTGTGAGTTATCAGGATTGAGATTGTACCATTTAAGAAATTTATTGATTACTATTTTCGATTGGATTTGGTGGCAGGGATGATCAGGCACAGACTTGATTCGAGCATAGCTGGCAATTTTAAATGATGATATTGCCAAAAGGCTTGACAGAAGGGGCTCCTGGGGATATATTAAGGTGTAAAAAGTAGATAATTGATTATTCTTTTTCTCTCATTATTTACTTGCTGCAGGGTCTAAAAAAGGTCTGACTGACAGACGAGAAAAAATATGACCTGAATAAAAAATTGAGGCAAGATATTCTAAAATTCTTTCCCTTTTATAATAGAATACTATTGGGAGTAAAAATGAGATATATAGGATTTTTAGCGCTTTTGTCTTTAATTTTGCTCATGTGGGGCATGGCGGGGGCTATGACGGTTGAACCATATATTAATCCCGCCTATTTGTGGGATGACGGCGGCACGCCGACAATTCAGTCAAATCAGAATTTCATAGTTGAAATCATGATGGATAATCCGGACGGCTACGACAGAGCCGGAATGAGTATCCCTCTGACATTTTATTTAAGCGGCGACTTGAACAGCTGGACCAATGTCAGCCATGAAGGGGTCAATGGCTTTGAATCAAGCAGCACCTGGTGGCCGCTTATCAACATATTCACCTTAATCAATTGGGATGGTAATACCGCCGATACCATTAACTGGACCGGAAGCGGAATAACAGGCATGCCGAATGGATCGCCGCTGCTTACCAGATTTAAATATGAATTCAATATAACCGCTGATGTAATGCAAAACGGCGTATTTTGTGTTGATTCCTGTTCGATTCCCGATATGGAACCTGCCGGGAAATTTGACTGGCTTTTTGAGGATCCATCGCCTGATTTCGGCGGCCCTTATTGCTGGCCGGTGAAAAGCAATTGCCCGGTACCGCAGTTTGCCAACTGTCCCGTAACCGATATCAGTCATGGTTTTGATGCCCAGTTTACTTATGATTTTAATACATCCAATGCCGCCGAGCCGGTTTTCGAGCTGATTTCGGGACCGGGGAGCATCAATTCCACCACAGGCGTCTGGATATTTGATCCCGAATGCAGTGATGTCGGATCTCATGATGTGGTCGTCGGCCTGAGCGACAATGTCTGTCCCGGCCTGACGACAACATGCGAATTCACGGTCACGGTTACTGATACGCCGCCGGTTATAACCGGACCATGCGGAGATACCGCTTTCGTCTACGCAGGCATGACAAGTACCTTCCAATTCGCGGCATCGGACGCCAATGCGGGTGATGTGATAACCTGGACTGTCAATACCACACAACCTTTGGATGGAACATATACAATAAATCAGGAAGGCCGGTTGACTATAACGCCCAGCCTTATGGATGAAGGTATGGTCGGTTTCCAGGTTTATGCCACGGATTGCGCCGGCCAAAGTACGGTCTGTGTACTTGCGGCTGATATAACAAAAATGAGTCGTTTCGAGATCAAAATAGAAAAAATACATGATCAGTTGCAGGGGCATCATGCCTACGTGGATGTCATCAATTCTGCGGGAGTGGAAATCCTTAATGGTTTCGACTTTCTTATCGGCTATGATCCATCGGCGCTGACCTTTGTCGCCGCGATGGCAGGACCATTGTTTACTATTCCAGGCACGTATGAGTGGGAATATTTCACATATAGATACAACTACATGGGTAATTGCGGTTCGGGCTGCCCGAGCGGGCTTCTCCGCGTTGTCGGAATGGCGGAATATAACGACGGCGCCCATCACCCGAAATTGATGGTGCTTCCTACCGATCTGTCACTGTTCACTCTGGATTTCCTTGTTTCCGGCGATTATAATCTGGCGGGCATGTTTGTTCCCATCAATTTTTATTGGATGGATTGCGGCGACAATGCCATCGCATTCCACTACAGGAGCGACAATCCTCTTAATATTCAAACGGGGCTTTCTTTCGCGGTCTATCAATACGGCGGGTTTTCGGAATCCAATCCCTACAATGAAATAACAAACGAAAATACCGGATTTCCCACATACACCGGTGCACAGGCCGAGTGTTTTGCCAACAGCGATCCGACCAAACCGATCGCCGAACCATTTGTGGATTTTTATGGCGGCGGGATAGATATAATTCCGACAACGGAAATCGATTTACGCGCCGACGTTAACCTGAACGGCGTGGCCTATGAAATCGCCGATGCCGTCGTCTTCACCAACTATTTTATTTACGGCCTGTCGGCATTCACGGTAAATATCGAGGGGCAAAAAGCCGCGACCGAGATTAACGGCGATGGAATCGCCCTGACGATCGCCGACCTGGTTTATCTGATTCGCGTTATTGTCGGCGATGCCATGCCGATTCCCAAGGTGGCTCCGGATATCAGATTGAATGTTGTCGCCGACGGACAGAGTGTTACTATTGACGCCGAAATCGGAGCGGCCTATTTCATATTTGACGGCGAAGTCCCGGTCGCTCTTGGTGATGATGCGACGGGCATGGAACTGGCAGTGAACAGCGCCGGCGGCAGAACGGTGGCATTGTTATACAGCTTCGAGAAAGATTTGGCAGTCTCCGGACAGGTACTGAATACCCCGGGAAATCTGATTAGCGTGGAGGCGGCCGATTATAACGGCAATACCTATACCGCCAAAATAGTCCCGGCCGGATTCCATATACGGAGTTATCCCAATCCCTTTAACCCCGTCACGACTCTTGAAATGAGTCTTCCGGCGGCCGGTGAATGGGACATCAGCATATTTAATATAACCGGACAGAGAATCGCTACATTCAACGGTTATAGTGAGGCAGGCATAGTAAATGTTGTCTGGGATGCTTCAAAATTTGCCTCGGGGATTTATTTCTATCAGGCCCGGGCGGGAAATTTCTCGGCTACCGAGAAACTTATGTTAGTGAAATGAAGCGAATACAATCAGCTAACATGCAAAAGGACAGCCGCTTCGGCTGTCCTTTTTTAATGAAATCTTTGACAATTCAATATTCAACAAGTTCGGTGGCTGCCTGCACGACATGCTTTGTCATGGGCAGGCAGATTTCATCACCGTCAAGCCCATAGGCGACGCGACAATCCTGAGCGTGCAGGACTCTGACCGGGGCATCAAGATAATCAAACCAGTGTTCGGAAATATAGGCGGAGATTGTGGGGCCGACACCGCCATAGAAGCGGTCTTCCGAGACTATCAATACGCGCGAGCATTCTTTTACATTTTGGCCTATTGTTTCCCAATCAATCGGTTTGACCGTCCGGAGATCAATGACCCTTGCTTTAATTCCGTCTTGTTTAAGAAGCTTTGCCGCTTTGAGTGCCATGGGCGCCTGGATTCCATAACTGATTATTAGCAGGTCATCATTCTCACTGTTGTAAACCTTGGCGTCACCGAACGGAATCAATTCATCGATAGGGGGGTATTTCGCCAGAATTTCATAACCTTCCCAGTCCCGCCTGTTATACAGGGCGACCGCCTCGCAATGAAGAACCGGATCACCGGATACGAATGCGGTTCGCAAAAGACCGGCCGAATCGGCGGAATTGGACGGGATAAGGACATGAAGTCCGGGAATATTTATAAAGGCCCCAAGATTGGCCTCGGAGTGCCACATGGCGCCGGCTCCATGTTTATAACCGCCGTAAGACGTTCTGATTATCATCGGCAATCTGACTTTGGCATTGGAGCGCTGGTAGGCGGTAGCGATGCGGTCTTTCAACTGTTGATAACCGGGCGACATATAATCAATGAACTGGATTTCCGGAAAGGGAATCCGTCCCTGATACGAATGGCCGATAGCGCGGCCGAAAATGCCGGCCTCATCGAGCGGGGTGTTGAACACGCGGGCCGGTCCGAAGGTTCTTTGCAGGTTCTGGGTGACCAGAAAGACCCCGCCTTTGCCTTTGAGGGTGTCAACGACCTTTGTGCCTTTGGCAAATGACTCCGCGGGAAAGTCGGCGACATCTTCGCCGAAGAGGATAGTATCATCGGATAAAATAAACAGATCAAACAGGGTATAGTTGATGGCTTTCCGAAGCGTCATCGGAGACTGGTCTTCCGGAAGGACATTCGTTTCAAAGATGCCCCTCTCATGAAATTCCCGATATTTGTCAATTCTGTATTGTCGTTTCCTTTCAACTAGTTCTTTCCAGCGTTTTTCAGCTGCGTCGCGATCATAGCTGTAGACTTTCCCAAGAACATCGGAAGGTTTTTTATACTTTATATCAGAAGTCACTTCATTCGATATCCGGCGGACTTCCTCATCGATTTCGTTGAAAATATCAACCAGCTCATCAGGAGTAAAAAGCCCGTCAGCCGCGAATGTCTCGGCCGTTTTTCGGAGAGGATCATTGACAATATGATAATCCTGTTCCTGCAATTCCATATAATGCGACTGGTCATCGGAGCCGGAATGAGATTCAAGCCTTACGACTCTTATATTAAGCAGGGCAGGTCCCTTCCCGGAGCGGACATATTCGGCGATATCCTGAAATTCCTTTATTGAATCTTTGATATCTGTGCCGTCAAAGTTTTTGATCAGCAGGCCGAAGCGCTTGAATCCCTCAAAGCATGTGGTCGGATTGCCTTCGGGGAACTGCTCATTGACGCTGGTGGCGATGGCCCAGCCGCAATTATAAATGGCAAAGATGTTGGGCGTCTTGCCGAATGCCGTATAAAAAACGGCCCGCCCGAATTCCGGGGAAGAGGTCGAACCTTCACCGATAGCACAATATACGACCGAGTCGGACTTGAAGCGGCCGTCTGGAAATCCGGAATCGCCGGTTATCGGAAGTTTATTCTTGATGGCATCACCGAGACCGGCCGCCTCGAGGGCATGGGAACCGGTAGGCGAGGCCTGAGGGAGAATGGATAATTCGGGATAATTGGAATGTGACGGCTGCAGCATGCCGCCGGTAGCCTGACCGCGGACATCGCCAACCGCTTCCATTATTTTTTCGTTTATAGGAACTCCGCGATGCATATCGAAGGCTTTATTGCGGTAATAGCCGACATGAGGATCGGTGGCCCGGAGGACTTCCGCGGCCACGACATCCACAAGTTCCTTTCCGCCGCAGCCGATGACGAATTTACACAGCCCTTTTCTTAGAAGCAGTTTCTCTTCCAGCTCGATTCTTCGCGCCAAAACCATCGAACTGTACATTTTCTTAAGAGTCTCACGGGCAAGACCGCCGTATTCTCCCAAATCCACGTCCTTCCTGACTCGGGGCGGCGGTAATTGCCCTACCCAATCCCGGACTTCATAATATGCCAACTTTATCCTCCATCGCGACTTTCAATCATTAAGAAATTTATACGGTAATGTCTAAATGTATATTGGCCGCTAAAGGTTGTAAAGATGAAAGTAACGCGCTTGATCGGCCTCTGTCCGGTACAATAAAAAACGCCCCCGCGGGCGTTTCTATGGACGGCGGGGGCGTCAATATCTTAAAAATTATAGACAAAATCAACGTATGGGATACCAACGGCAGGCATATCCTCACCGAAAGTATTAAAGAAACCCAGATCAACAGCCATTTGTTCGCCGAACAGCCGGATGCCATAGGAAATAAGAGGATTATCGGTATTGGGGAAGATCCAATTCTCGCTGACAAAGGAAGCTCTTCTGGCGAAACGATATTCACCACCGAACATCACTGCCGGCTTATCGCCAAGTTCATCATCGACAAATCCATAACCCAAACCGAAAGAAACGCTTTTATCAGGAGTACCATAGGTTCCCGTTCCGAAGATGATTCCGACCGCCATGGCGTCCTCGTTATCCCAGTCATATGCTTTGGGGATCCTGAATATTAATCCGCTTACGGCCAGACTGAAATTTTCGATGGCCGAGATCCCTATTTTGGGAGTAAAGAACATTATTTGTTTTTCCAGGTCAACGCCCGGGAAAATGGTTATTCCCGCACCCATCGTGATATTATCGGTTATTCCATATGCCACATTGGGGAAGAATATATAAATATCGTTAAAATATCCCTGTCCTCGTTTCAGCATTCGCCCGGTAGGTGATATAATCAATCTGGTTTGATTGGGATTAGGAAACCAATAAACGCCCTCTTTCATTGATTTGGATGATATTTCCTTGATTTCCTTTATATCACTGATCTGAATTGTGGACGTACCCATTTCCGATTCAAAATCGAATTCACCTTCCCTTATTGCCACAATACGACCGACCATCTGTGATCCGCCCTTGGATACAATAATCTGAGTCGTGCCCTCTTCGGGAATTCTCAGTTCGCCCTTGTAGCCTTTATTGCTACCGGCCAGAGCAGTGACAGATGTGAAGATTAAAATCAGAAGTAAACACAAAGTCATGCCGATTATGGTTGTTTTTTTCATGGCGACATCTCCCAGGAAAGAATTTCGAAGATTAATATTACAAGCAACTTATGGTCATTTAAGCATAGAGAGTCCTCCCATAGGTTATGCTTGACAAAAAGCTTAATTTGCTTAACTTGAATTATAATATAATGCCGGAAGTACTCGCCACAAGCATAAAAACGGCATTATAGGAAAAAAAAGACCACTGAAGAGAGGCAAAATTTTATGGCAGCAAGGGTTAAAAAAACGCATTGGGTATTCCTCACAATAGCCATTTTTACCGTTATATTATCAGCGGCTTCGGCCAATTCCATGTACAATTTCGATATCAATGACCAGCAAGCACGGCTGGAGTATCAGCGCTCCATACCAATCACACACTGGCCGGATTATATCGGCGGCCACCCCATCAGTTTTGATGAGTGGCGGGCGAAAACGGGAGAACCCGGACCGTTTTTAATCAATCTTGTCTCCACCGGCACCTCGGTTCAAAAGGGAAGTGCCGGGATTTTCTGTATCTTTGTAAACTACAATCTTTATTCACAGATTCAAACCTCGCTGGATACCTATATCGCCGATCTGAACTCGGAAGGGTACGAAGTTAAACTCTATCAGACTTCCGGCGGTACGGTTCAAAATTTCAGGCAGTTTCTTATCGATGAGTACAACGACGGCATGGTCGGATTCGTTCTGATCGGCGATTTTCCCGTACCATGGTACGAAACGACCTGCTGGGAAAGCTATGACTCATTTCCTATAGATTTGTACTATATGGATCTTGACGGAATCTGGACGGATTATGATTCCAATGGTCTTTTTGACTCTCATACCGGCGATCTTGGCCCTGAGGTTTGGATGGGCCGTCTGACCGCCTCACCGATGACACTCTATGGTGCATCCGAAGCGGGTCTCATTAATAATTATTTTGCCAAGAATCACAGCTATCGAATCGGCCAGCACTTTCTGGAAAACCGCGGACTGGCTTATATCGATGACGACTGGGCGTACTGGGCTTCCGAATGGGGCGGCGCACTCGGCATGGTTTATGACAGCATGGTAATTATTTCGGACGGTGCGGCCACGATCGCAACCGATTATGAGCATCGGCTGACAGAAAACTATGAATCGATTCTGCTTTGCGCCCACTCCTGGCCGAATGGCCACTCCTTCAAAATAGGCGACCAGTGGACAGGGGGAGATACATACGTTCACGAGGTAATTACGATCGATCCGGCGGCGCACTTTTACAATATGTTCGCATGTTCAAACGGGCGGTATGTCGAATACGACTATATGACCGGATGGTATATTTTCTGCAACAGCCACGGATTGTCCTGTATCGGGAGTTCCAAAACGGGCTCGATGCTGTATTTCGAGTATTTTTACGGTCCCTTTTCGCTGGGGCGGACGGTCGGCGAGGCTTTCTATGACTGGTTCAATACAGTTGCCGGCTGGGGTTTTCCGCAAGACGATATCTGCTGGTTTTACGGCATGACACTATGCGGAGACCCGACCCTGAAGCATCTCGAGCCCGCGGCAATGGCTATTCTGACCGATTCATTGTGTTCCGGTGACCTGGATATGGCATATAGCGATACGATTGAAGTAACCGGCGGCACTCCGCCATATATTTTTAATCTAACCGATGGGGCATTGCCGGGCGGCGTAACGCTTGACGGTCTGACGGGAATTATTGAGGGAACCTGCAGTCAGGCGGGAACTTTTGAATGTGATATCCAGATTCATGACTCCGGTTTACCCGTTCAAACGGATTCAAAGCACTACAGTATCAGGATTAATTACATCTGCGGAGATGCAAATGGCGATCATGCGGTGAATATCCTGGATGTGACCTTCCTGATCTATTTCCTGTATAAGGGCGGGCCGGCGCCTCAGAATATACTGGCGGCCGATACCGACGGGTCCGGCGGGGTTAATTTGCTGGATGTGACGCGAATGATTGCCTTTTTATATAAAAGCGGCCCTCCGCTAAATTGTTTATAGATTTCTTTTCGTTTTTAGCATATTTTTAATTGGCGGGACAGAGAGTCCTGACTGATCTCTAATTTTATGCCTGTGAGTAAAAATATGCTTGAAATTATAAAAATGACAGAGACCGAAATACCTTTCGCCGTTTCCATGACCGATAAAGAACAATGGGGTTATTTACCGGCGGATTTTGGAAGACTCATGTCCTTCGAGCCGGAGGGATGTTTTATTGCGAAGTCAGGCGATCAACAAATCGGCATGATAACCTCGACATCATACGACAGCTATGCTTTTATAGGATCCCTGATTGTCAGAAGGGAGGAGCGGGGAAAGGGAATCGGTGAGGCCCTGATGAACAAAGCTATTGCCTATTTGACGGAAAAAGGAGTGGAGACTATCGAACTTGATGGTGTTTTTGCCGCGGTTTCGCTTTACCGGAAGCTCGGATTCAGGGACAAATATCTTTCATTGCGGTTTGCCAGAAAGGCCGCCGATGAGTACGGTGAGCTTTTTCCATGCCCCGCCGCTATGGCAGATGAGATTATCAGCTTTGATAAGCAAGTCACCGGTTTAAATCGGGCGCGGCTCTTGAATGACTACTTTGGGGATACCGAGTCTTCCATATATGCCATAGTCGAAAACAATGTCAGGGCTTATGCGCTGGTTCGAAAACGGGCGGAGGGTGTTTTTGCATTTGGTCCTCTGGTGGCAATAAATCAGGGCTATGCCGAATCGCTGTGTCAGGCTCTTCTTAAAAAATATGGTTCCAGAAACCTGGTAATCGGTGTTCCGGAGCCGAATTCCGGGTTTGCCGGTTTTCTGCTCGAAAATGGTTTTTATTATAAACAGCCGTCTCTAAGAATGTATCTGGGCAGGAAAATCGTCTGCGAGCAATATATTTACGGCATTTTCTCAGCCGAAAAAGGTTAATATAAATATGGGCTAACAGCCCCGAATTTTCCTTGATTATTCCATCCAGGATTAATCAATTGACTAAACAACAACGTCAGTTGTATTACAGGTGACAGTATTCGCAGGAGGGATATGATGAAAACCAATATTTTCCGTTCGTTATTTAACGCGACGTTGTTTATTACTCTAATTTCCTCACCTGGCTTTCTTGTGGCCGCCTCCGGCCAGACAGAATCATCCAGCTATGCGGCGCCGTCCAGAATCGATGTCCAGCCGGACATGATCGATGGCTGGGTTCCGTTCAGCATTGACATTTATATGAAGAATGTTTTTCAGGAATTCCTGGGTTGCAGTATCCCACTTGTTTTTTACAGTCCCGATAACAGCATTCATAACATTACACATTATAATGTCGGCGGCTATAGTGCCGAGGGACATTCCGATTCTTCCATAATGATGTTCAATAATTTTGATGATTACTGGCCGCTTATAAATCAATGGACAGGATTTAGCTGGGACGGACAACTTCCTGACACAATCAATTTTACCGGTGCGGGAGTAACGGGCTGGCAACCACATGATGACTATATAAAATATTTTGGTTTCAATCTGCGGACTGATGAGATCGGCATGCTCTGTATTGATTCCTGCAGTATTCCCGGCGGTGTAGAACCGGGGCAGTATGACTGGCTGTTTGAAACGGATAACTTCACTTTCGGAGGGCCTTATTGCTGGCAAATAGGAGACTATATTCCGCGGCTCGAATACCTGACCATGTTGGGCCCTGATACATTGCCCGAAGGTTCACAGGCCGCCTATAGCTGCGTTGCCAGTTACGTGTACTTTTGTTGCATCGATGATGTCACTCTGAATTCCTGCGACGTTGAATGGTCGCTTGATTGTCCTCCGGGGGAAATCGACTCATGCGGAATATTCTCAGTCAGCCTGATTGATTCGACAATTACATGCAGGATTAATGCTTCCTTTACCGACGATGATATTACAGTAAATACCTATAAAGAAATCACGATTCTTGATACCAGCATCCTTAGTGCAACCACGGAGGAAACAGGGCGGTTGCCGGAGGATTTTGTTCTCGGGCAAAACAGGCCCAATCCGTTCAATGCGTCAACTCGGATTGAGTTCGGCCTGCCGGTCGGCTGCCGGGTCCGTCTGGAAATATTCAATGTGGCGGGGCAAAGGGTGGAAATTCTTCTGGACCGCTATCTTGAGGCCGGGGAACACCAGGTAATTTGGAACACCGGGAATCAGGCCAGCGGAGTATATATTTACAGGCTGACAGCCGGCGATTTTGAAAAGTCCCTTAAAATGATATTGATGAAATAAGATCGGCGCATTTCGGAAGGGTAATAAAAAGAGCCACCGAGCGGGATCGAACCGCTGACCTGCTGATTACGAATCAGCTGCTCTACCAGCTGAGCTACGGTGGCTTCAACATCTTGGCGGACGGAAATATATACGAAAATTTGAATTTGTAAATATAATTTTTCCTGAAATAAACAGGAACCAATATCAGTTCCATGGGGCTTCATCGCAGGCTTTATCGGCAATCAGGGGTTTAATTCCTTGACAAAAATGGCCCTTCCGCAGATATTATTAATAGTGGATTAATCCGATCCCGGAGGGATGTCACGATGAAAAATACAGCATTTTTCTTTTTGTTTATTCTGCTGATAAGCGGGGGAATTTCATTACAAAGTTCCTCCGGCTGTGGCGATATAAACAGCGACACCAATATCAATATACTCGATGTTACATTTTTGATTAATTACCTTTACAAGGGTGGTGAGGCGCCCCAGGATATTCCTGCCTGCGATGTCGATCTCAGCGGAGCCGCTAATCTGCTGGATGTAACATATTTGATAAGGTATCTATATGCGGGCGGGCCGGGGCCATGTCCTGTATCAACGGTACCGCAATATCAAAAATATATCTTCGAGATTGAATATTTGAACTGGGCCTGGGGATATCGTTTGAAGGGAACGGTTATCGATAATCAGGGATATATATACAACTATAATTATTATCATGATGATACTCCCTGGGATACGACCGGCCTGATCCTGACCGAGGCCGATCTCGATGCCAAATTCGCGCATAATCAGGAACTTGTTAGTACTATTCCCATGGATACTCTCCTGAAATATTACAATATGATTGAAGCCGCTGCCCAGGGTCAAATATCGCCGCCCATAACGCGCTGTTTTGATTTTGGTTTATTCACCATAATGGCATATCAGGTTGATACGCTTACCGGCGGATATAACTCCGTGCTTCTGTTTCGTTTCGGAGATGCCGCTCAAATAAATTTCGCCCCGCAGGCGGATGTGCTGTATAAATGGCTTTTTGAAGATATTCTCGGCGAATCCGCTGATAGTGTGGAGTGCGGTTACTATTAAAGACTTAAGTTATTTCTGAAACGGGCCCAATCAAAAATGGCGCCCCCCAGAATCGAACTGGGGACACACGGATTTTCAGTCCGTTGCTCTACCAACTGAGCTAGGGCGCCAAATTTCTTATTTTAGGCTTTTGCTAATTAATCTATTTTTCGACTGATGTCAACCTAATTTTACTATTAAAAATAATGTTTTCTTACCGGCGGACTTAGAATGCCGACCAGCATTATGACTGACAGAATTCCCCAGATGATACCATAAACATCGGTATAGCTGAAAATAGTCCAGACCACGACCAGTGTAAGAATCGCAAGCAACCCCCAATAGCCCCATTTTTGAATGCTCTTAAAGGCAATACTGGCGGTCATCACAATCAAACCATAGACTACTATAATCAGATTTTGATTGATATCCTTGTAGGTTCGATCAAGTATCGAGAGGACGCCTCCGACCACACCCCACAGGAGATAGGTGCAGGCCAGGACAATCCCGAACCAGCCGATAACCTGTATCGGCGTCGGTGTTACTGATTTTTTTTTGGTCATTTTTTATCCTCTCTTGGATTTGTATTCTCCCAGGAGCCCGGCGCCGATAAAACCGGCATCATTGCCAAGTTCGGCCTTGAGCACGCGTAGGTTTTCGGTGGCGGTCAGGTAGGCACGGCGTCGTATCTCGGCTCCCACGCTTTCAATGAATCCCGCCCCTCCTTCTATTATACCACCTCCCAGGATCAATGCCTCGGGATTCAGCAGATTAATTACGCCGGAAAGTCCGGCTCCGAGGATGGTGGCGGTTTCTTCAATGACCTGGCGGGCAGTATCATCGCCTTTTTTGGCCGCGGCAAAAATCTTCTTGATAGTCAGGTTGTCCTCATTGCCGTTGAGAACCTCATTGAAGATTTCCGACATTCCACCCTTAAATGCTTTTCTGGTTCTTTCCAGCATCGCCGCCGAAGAGCAATAGGTTTCCAGGCATCCCCAATTTCCGCAGCGACATTGAGGACCTTTATAGTCAATCACGATATGACCGATTTCGCCTCCGGAAAAAGTGCTGCCGCGCCAAAGCTGTTTATCTATTATAATCCCGCCGCCTATTCCGGTTCCAACGGTGACGCAAACGGCGGAGCTGAATCGCCGTCCGGCTCCGAAAC
>JBFMFJ010000026.1:0-17412 GCA_040752235.1 Candidatus Zixiibacteriota bacterium
TCAAATTGTTTTTCAAAGTCTCGCTGCATAGAAAGTTCTTTTTCCTATTATTATCGGTTTTATTCCTGCTCAGTTAAGGTCTTTGTTTTCAGCCTCTTACGACAATAATTAAAACCTTGCCAAAAGGCAAGGTTTAATATTTATGGTAACAATAAGCGCTTTCAATGTATAAGCTTATACGTGAACGAGGGAATAAAGAAATTAGATTCTTTTTGCTTGACTTGAATAAGCAAAAAACCGATTTATAGGATCTATGGAAAACACCGAACAGGCGCAAAAGAACAATAAGAGTACTGCCAAGCGATCATTGCTGATTCTGGCGGGGCTCTTAATTGTTCTAATAGTAATTATTTCCATCCGAACCTATCACGTTTACCAGAAGGATTTGCCCTCATTTGAGATGCTTCATAATATCGAGCCGGCCCTGAAAACCAAGGTTTATTCGGCCGATGGCACTCTGCTTCAGGAATATTTCAACGAAAATCGGGTTCTGACATTGTACAATCAAATGCCGCCTCATTTGATAAATATGCTGATGGCGGTCGAAGATCGCAAGTTCCTGAATCACTGGGGATTACATCCCAAGCGGATTATCAAAGCCTTCCTGGTGGATATCATCACATGGGATATAGCCGAAGGTGCTTCGACTATCACCCAGCAGTTGGCCCGTATGTTGTTTCTCAACCGCCGGGAGACTATTGAAAGAAAGATCAAGGAGGCCATGACGGCGGTCAAGCTGGAGAGAACCTATTCCAAGCAGGAAATTCTCCAGATGTATCTGAATCAGTACTATTTCGGAAGGCGGGCATACGGTATTGCAGCGGCCGCCAGAACATATTTCAATAAAAGTGTCGGTGAATTATCTGTAAATGATTGCGCCCTCCTGGTGGGCTTGTTAAAGGCGCCCAGCAGGTATTCCGTGAAGGTATTTGAAGACCCGGAATTTGCCTCAAAAATCCGCAATCAATCACTCTACCTGTATTACGACTGGGGCAAGCTGACGCGGGAGGAATATGACTCATTGAGAGCGCTTCCTCTCGAGCTTAATCCGCCGGTTGAAGAGTCCGGACGGGCGCCCTATTTTACTGAAGAAATCAGAAAGTATCTCCTTGATAAATACGGCGAGCATACGCTTTATTCCGGCGGTCTGACGGTAATCACGACTCTCGACTGGAAGCTCCAGCAGGTTACCGAAGAGGCCATTAAAGAGCGCGTCGATTCGATTCAGGTGCGGATAGAAAGAACCTACGGCAGCAACAATCCCACTTATGCGTATGCCCTGCCCGATACGCTCGACAGCCTGGGCGATTCCCTCCGGGTCTATAAACAGATTCAGGCGGCGGCGGTATCAATAGAAAATGATAACGGCAATGTCCTTGCCATGGTGGGCGGCAGATCATTCGAAACGACCAAATTCAACCGGGCGGTACAATCGGAACTGCAGCCCGGCTCCGCTTTTAAACCATTCGTCTATACCGCGGCGATGGACAATGGATATCATCCAAGCGATATATTTTATGATAACTCGATAAAACTCGAAATTCCCGGAACGCGCGAATGGCGGCCGCACAATTTCGATGACAAATTCATGGGCGAAATGACACTGAGAGATGGTCTTAAACTGTCTCGAAATCTGGTGGCGATAAAGCTGCTTCTGAAGATCAAACCGGAGCAGGCGATCTTCTATGCCCATAAAATGGGTATTACTTCCAACCTCAAACCGGTGGCATCACTGGCTATGGGAACGGAGGGAGTCCGCCTGATCGAAATGGTCTCGGCTTATACCGTTTTTCCCAATGGCGGCATTAAAGTGCCTTATAAATTGATCCAGAAGATAACCGACCGCTACGGGAATGTCGTTGAAGATAATACGGTAGTGCAAAAGGAGGAGGTCCTTTCGGCACGAACTGCTTATATCATGGTTAACATGATGCAGTCGGTTATGGAGCCGGGCGGAACCGGCCAGGCGGTCCGATGGCGCGGCTTTACGCGCCCCGCGGGCGGCAAGACCGGAACATCCGATAATTTCGCCGATAACTGGTTTGTGGGATACACGCCGCAGATTACGTCCGGTGTCTGGGTCGGTTTCGATGAGAAAATTTCCATCGGCAAAAACCAGACCGGCTCCACCAATGCCCTGCCGGTTTGGACCAAGATGATGATCGCGGCGCATGACACTTTGCCAATCGTGGATTTCCAGATTCCGGACGGTATCGAATTCATTGATATCTGTCTGGAGTCGGGCAAGCTGGCGACCGAGTGCTGTGAAAAGATCAGGAATGAAGTATATATGTCGGAAAATGTGCCGCAGGAGCTCTGTCCGCTTCATCCCTGTTCGGGGCTGCGCCTCACTCCCGGCTCCAAAAAAGATTATAATTTCGATGCGGGCGATACCACCGACGTTTATCATTTCTAATATTTTTCGTTCACGGATTCTCTTCAAATTTATTCTTGACAGTCGGGTCGGGTTGGCTATATTTGGTCGTTAATGCCGGAGTGGTGAAACTGGTAGACGCAGGGGACTCAAAATCCCCCGGTGGCAACACTGTGTCGGTTCGAGTCCGACCTCCGGCATAAACTATCTGACAAAAAATCGCCGTAAGCTCTTGTCCCTCTTGGAATCTGATTCACAAAAAAGAGGGCTTTTTTCTTAAAAGGATCAACTTCAACCTCATCAATCAAAGCTCTCAAACCATTTTTCACTAGTTGAGAATTGCTCGAACCAGGCAACTCAGATGAATTTTCCAATACATCAATCAGCTTTTTTATGATATCATCAATACCTCCAAAGCGGACTGATTTCTGTATTGTACTATGGAAGTCTGCTTCGAGTCTGGATTTCTTTGCATCAAGTTTTTCCAGGCAGTCAGCTATGAACCTAATATCCACTCCTTTTTCCAGAGAATCTTTGAGATTCTCAATTCGCGTATTTATCTCAGCAATCTGTTCTTTGATTTTCATATAGCCATCATAATGTATTACTGGATGTAAGATATCTTATGATAGCGGGAATACCCTCTTTGGCAAAAAACTCCAATAAAATCTCGACAGCTAAACCATAAATCGGGATATTAATATACGGATCAATTGGATCAGGTGCTCTATAAGCCAATAGGCGGAACAGATGCAATATGCACCGAAATTCAATTCACAAATTCTTTGAACATATAAAAGGTGCGATAGATCAGGCTTCCAACGAACGTTTGGTTTCAGTGATCAATGATAATATGTGGCGTTTCAAGGCAATTATAGACTTGATGCATAATGAGCGCCAGCAAGCTCCTATTAAATATTTTTGTGATTTCATTAATAGAGACAACAAAACTCCTGAAGATATCAGAAGTAATTTTGCCAATCTTCGCAAAAACATTGACGCTTCTCGGCCAATTAATATTGGAAAAGACTATTCGCCCGCTTTGATTTCCGCCATCGCGGTGTTTATTTCGGCATCGGCGGACTTATAATTCGGGGATATATGCATTTTCAATGAAACGATTATTAGTCTGTTTGACAATCTTAGTTTAGATAATATTACTTGTCAGCCGATAATTAGCCCCAATATATTAGAAAATTTTGTCTCTCTGTTTCAAGCAGGATTCGTCTTTTTCTTGAGTATTGTCTTTTTTACTCAGTATGGATTTGGGAAGCATTCGGCCAATAACAGACCTGGCGAAGAAAAGCGCAAAATAGCGTTCAGGCATTTCACAATCGGATAGTTTTTTGTCTGGAATATCCAGGGGTTGGTCTACGGCTGGATGTCTGTTGCCGGCCTTTATAAAATATCCCCGGTTTTAACATCCGTTATATCCGACAGATAAATATTCTATCCGGATGTGCATTCTTTTGGCGCCTTCTTGTTTTGGATAAAGAGAGTATTTCTGACGAACAAACATCCGGGCGACTAAAGCAATTTAGTAAATCTCTATCTTATATCTGGTTAATAGCAATAATTATAATTGTAATTAATTACGTTGATCGCGCTCAGATAATTGATTTATATAGCGTTGGCATCTTTATGGGGGCAGTTTATAAAGCGGTTGGAATGGCCTTTTTATTCGTCAGGTCGGATACTCATCTGATGGGCTTGTCAAGAGTTGCATTGTTCCGGCTATACCTGTATGTTGTTATACAGATTTTATCGGTGTTTCCTGATAATATCGCCGATGAATGGAAAATCATATTATTCATAATGCCCTTCATTATAAAACCTGTTTTATGGTTTATCGTCCATAGGTTAATAACAAAAGGCGAATTGGCGATTTACCTTGATAAAATTGAAAAGTCTTGTTTAGAGGCAAGGGCTTTGAGAGACAATCGATAAATCTTATCCCGCGAAACAAGTACCCAATTTCTGAGATTACTAAAATCTCCTTTAATTTCAAATTCGTAATTGTCTGAAATTTCGGGCACTTTCCCGGATATTATTTTTCAGAGCTGATTCTTAGATAATCCGGATCATGAAATTCTGTCCGATCAGATTACATATATCTTATATAACGCGGCAAGATCAATGGTAATCCCGGGATGAACGGGAAATTCGGATTTATACATCCAGTAATCCCGCCGGCAGACTGAACTCAAGAGGCGTTATTTCATCCTCGCTTAAGCCGTTTCTGAGAAGCAACGGCAGGCCGTCTAATTTCTTCTTATAGCAGAATTCCAGACGGTATCGTCCTATCGGAACACTTCCGAGAGGAGAATCATTATCAGGCAGAAATATGAAGGCGCGAGTCTCATCGGCATTTCTGACGAGAATAAATTTATGATATGAATCATTAAATTTAATGAATAATCTTGTTTGAACCACATTGGATGCGGCGTCGATCAATTGGAATAAATTGCCCGCAATACTGAACTTATATGATCCATCGACATTGGCATCACCCAGGTAATAGTGAACTATATTATCCTCTTTATCATCTTGATTCGGTCGGACACCGGAATGAACTTTGATAATTGTCCCGGCCGGCAATATCTTATCATCGCTGAAAGCAAAATAGTCGATATAATTATCACTGATTAAATCTTTTATTTTTATGCAATAATCCTTCAGACTTTGGCTTTCCGTTAGCAGTAATTCAACCCATTCATTGTTTAATGCAGCGTCTGCTTCAAGACCGGCATCGATCTTGGCATCGGTGAATTTGATATTTCCGAAATATGGGGCGACTTCGGTTCGAATAACAATTGGTGTATCGGTTTCGAATCCGCCCAAATCGACCGTACCTATATCGTCAAAAGGATTGTCGTGCTCGCCATTATCAAATGTGCCGACATAGATAAATTTCGGTTGATATTTAATCTGCAGTTGTATTCTATCCCATTCCAACGGCTCAGAGCTTTCAAGCAAAAATCCATAATCTCTATTATCGTCACCCAACACGGTTATTTCCGTTCTTTTCGGCAACTGTCTATGGGATAGTCTCAATAATTTTGAAATCTGCTCGAAACGAAGGTTTTCTTCGGCCGGATTATAATTGCCGGGTTCGGCGGATTCGAATTGTGGCAGCTTATTCAGGATATCTTTAAGTGTATTTCTTTCATCGTTGGTCAACAGCTCCCCATTTAGATTCGCTACCTTTTTATAATCCCATACGGCATTTGCAAATGATTGAATATGATGAATAAAATGGCAGTATTTGGACGTTATAAACGAGAATTTATAAACGTCATATTGATTACCCGCTTTTACGATTGCATTGTAAAATGACTCGGGCTGCAATACCATAAGTTCATTCCCGGAATAAATTGATTCCATTATATCCGGACCTTCAAGGGCGATATGACAGGAATCCTCCAGGAAGATCTTCCATTGTTTTTCTTCCCTGCTAAGAACATACTTTACATTATCACCCCAGTTATTATCCAGGGAAATTGCCGATCCGTCGGGGCCGATTATCGGGTCGTTATTGTTATCACACAAATTAATTCTCAGCGGCAGTCCGGCCATCAGAAACATTTGTTCCACATAACCTTTTTGGGTATTAAACACAACTCCAACATTGTAACATCGATAAGCGTAACGATTAGGCTCATTTGACGCTTTTTGACGGGGCACGGTATATTCAACATAAGGCCCGATATCTTTCAAGGCTCCGTCTGTGGGATATCCCGGCGAGCCGGGGACTTCGGAATTTCTGATTTCATCGATAGTGCTGTCGTTTGCCGGCGGTACATAAGCTCCCGGCGGATTCCCTGTCTGAAAATAGGTTTTATCCGTAAACGTATGAACTTTTTTATTACCGTCCCGGGAATATATCGTCTCTGTCTTGACGGTAAGGCAATAATAATGATTCGGCTCAAGCATGGCTCCGATATGTTCCGACCATGATTCATTCAATTTATCCGCCAGCATAACAAATCTCGCTTCATATTCCTTCTGTATCCGGACTTCCTCTAACGGCAAATAGCGAATTTTAATTATTGTGAAACGCCCGGAAACGTGAACCTGCTTTATACCGTTTTTGGCGCCATTTAGTTGAACCGGTCGGACTTCATTATCGGGGATGTTGTTTGAAATTTCAAAATTACCGCTGTCGATTTCAAGTCCTGACTCGTCAAATGTCTTAATAGTGCATTTTGAACTACGCGCCAGATACAGTAATACCGCCGACGCCGGTTCGGGAAAGGCGATGACTATAAATTTGCCATTTGCTCCCACCGAGGATTTCGATTCATATGAATAACCATAGCTGATTTCGCGTATGCCGAAATTGAGGCCCGTCAGTCTGATTTCGCGAACGCAGTCACGTTTCAAAATAATTCTTCTGGATTCGGAAGTAATTTCGTTTATTTGGGCAGATTCCAGCGGATTATCATTCCGATCGAATGACTTTACATAGAGATTTCCCTGGCTGTTAAAGCAGTCAATAAAGATAATATCCGGGCCTTTGCCGAAAAATACCTCGGGGAATACGATCATACTTTCCGAGCTGTTGTGTATTCCGGCCCGGTTAACGATGACTTCATTCAGGCCGTCGGGCGCCTGCTGCGGGAATTTATCGGCAATACTGTAAAGCGGCTTAATCTGGTTAATTCCGGGATGACTGGCAAATTTAACGTAGTGTATATCCAGTTCTGAAGTCGGGCCGCGATGTAATTGCGCAGGAATATTCAGCCTGGTCAGATCAACAAACTCATACGTCAGCTCGAACAAGGCTATTTTTGACCCGATTATTTCTATTTTTCTGATGTTTTCCCCGCACAGTAGCAACGACTGAAGATTACCGGCACCATTGGAGTGCACTGCCTGATCCACATAGTGATGGTCGCCGTTATTTTTTGTGTAGGCTTTAAGGAGCAATTTATCCTGATGCGTACATTTGATGATCACCTTGTTGGGTCCCTGGCCGAATTTATATTCGGCAAAGGTAATCGTCGCGTACCTGGCCTTTCCCGTTTGGCTTTTCGACCAGTCGACTTCAAATATTTTTTCGCCGTTATTCAAATTCGGATAATTTTCGGTAATATGCAGGAAAGCATCATTGCCCGAGGGACGCCGCCCGGAATTAAATATAATGCCGTCATGATCAATCCTTGTCTGCGGAGATACCGGCGGGATCTTATGTATGTTGGCGTTATATTTATACTTTGGTTTCTTAACTGCGGCCAGAGTCAAGGCATGGGCATTGTTTATCCAGGTATCATCGTTTCGCGTGACAAGCATAATTTCCGAACCCGAATAAAAAACAAGTTTATCGTGCTCAAAGACAGTCGGATAAATGGACGGTTCCGGCAGCTTATCAAAGTTGACTTCTTTCCACTGCACTTTTGATACTCCGGCACAGGGATTATCCAGCTTGGACTCCAGAACAGTATAAATCCCCTCGATATTATCATAAGTATCTCGGAAAATATCAAACGGCGTTCTTCCCCATAGTTCCAGTTTGGTAAATGTATTTGAACCACCGGGAATAGCCTGCCATCTTGCGGATAAACCGGAATCAGTGACATTAGAACCGGTTTCCACCTCGGCCGCAACACTCCAAGACCCCGAACCGGAAATCGGTTTCTTTTCCAGCTTAATGCCTGTTAGTTTGTAGTTATACTGATATTCGCCCGATTTCTCCGCCGGTGGCGGACTATCATTAGAATCACCGAAGCCAATAGTATCTTCCATCGGCTTGGTAAAGCTTATGGTGGGCCTGGCATCAGGAGGCACTACCGGTAATTCATTCCAATTCGGAACCGATTCTTGACGGTTACCATGATAGAAACCGTCATTGCTGCCATAATCGATATAATTTGCAAGCTCCCATTTATCGGTCACTTTTTCATGTTGAACACCGAAACGGCCAATCGTAAGCGGTATCTCAGGCTTGTGGTCTTCTCCTCCCCACGTAAGTTTAACTGTCGCTTTCGGATCGGGTAACGGCCATGGCAGATTGATTTTTACCTTAAACTTTCCGCTTAACATCCATGGATTGGGAGTCATTACCGTTATTTCAGCAGATACCGAAAGACCGATTCCCTTGCCGAAAGCCTTAAGCTCAACTTTTCCCATTAGAATGACGCTGGCCACGGCCTGAACCGGTTTCCAGCTAAGCCTCAGATAGCCTTCGATAGAAGCCTGAAGAATAACTCTCAACGGACCGAATTTCCAGTTCGCATCATAGCCAATCCATGCCCCCATTTTCACGCTCCGAGAATCGAGCATAAAGAAAGCATTGGATTTAAACAGGCTGAACACTGTGGCGCCGATGCGTTTCGAAACCGGCTGGTCTTTACCCAGATAGAAATGCCATGCTCCGGGATTGCTGAAATTGAAAAATGCCTCGGCTTCACCGTATATATTTATAATCAGGCCGTTATCGGGAAGTGTATATTTGGCACTGACGTTTAACAGGAAAGTACCTACCCGAAAATCCAGAACGGCCAACATCAGGAACAGCGGATCCTCAGATAAAGAACCTCGTTCTTTTAAGATGTTGGCACGACCTTCAATAATTATGACAGGGCCCGGAATTAAAATAATCAGAAGCGCTTTGGCCGAAACAAGGAAACCGTTATCCGGAAATGTACCAAAAGTCAAGCCGGCCCCGAAGGCCAGACTATTTCGTCTGTAAGTCCATTTTTCGTCGGGCGTTATTCCAACGCGAAGTCGTTTATAAAACCCAGCAGACCCATTATCGTTACCAAACCATGCTTCGTCTTTGGCTTTAGTAACAGAGGCATTATATCCGAACAGCCCGGCCATACCAAAAATCGCCAGACCGGTACTGCCCAAAGGTATGCCTACCGGCAACTCTAATCCTAAATAAATGTAAAAATAACTGAATGGCGGCGGATCGGTACATTTTCCGGCCATAAATTGAGCGTCAATCATCATACCGTCAAGCGGATATATAATCGCCCTGACTCCGCCCTTAAAGCCCTTGCTATTTTCCTCATTGATAAAATAAACTCTGCCGTCGAATTTTAAGAAGTCTTCTATTTCAAAAGCTACATAAATGCCGCCAATTTTCAATTTAAAATCAAGGGGGTCTTTGTTTTTCCAGAATATTTTCAGCCCCTCGACACCACCCCTGAAGGGAACACCATCCACGATATTTATTCCACCCGACAGTCCGACCCATCGATACTGATCCTCCTGACCGAAACCGATCTTGGTCAATTCGAAAGGAAATCCAAAGAAATCGAATGACAACTGCGACGGGATTTCAATCCACCCGCCATCGATCCTGACGCGGCCAGTTGAATCAATAGTCAAAGATTTAATCGCTATCGTCGGCCAGACAATGTCAGCAGTTTCATTACCTAATAATGGTTTTATATCTCCGCTGAGATTAAATGCCAAGACACCATTCTTATGACTTATTCCGGCATTCTTGACCGATAACTCAACTATATTCTCCTTGGTCAGTTTATAAATACCCCGGTCATTATTAGAAAGAATGTCGATTGTAAAATCGCCGTCATCGGCAATACTAATTTTTATGTCGATTGGCTCATCGAAAAATGGCAGTAGCATCGATCCCAAAAGAGTTGATGATATCAGACGATTTTGTTTGAACTCAATCGACATTTCCTTAAGCGCGAATGGAAGCCCGAAAATATCTCCGGAACCGTCTCCTACAAATACTCCCGAATTATTATTAAAGCTTGCCGCAGGCTCCCAAATTCCGGATATTTTCCCGCCGAAGCCCGTATTGCCAATGGTGAAATTCTCGAAACTTATATTGTCTAAATTCAGAGGAATATTGAAGTCTTCCGGCAAATGGATTATAATGGAGTCAATGTAAACGCCTTTGAAACCGACATCGGCACCCGGCGGCGGCGGTTGTTTGCGGGATAAATACGGAACGATCTTGTTAATCTCGATGACAATTCCGGTTCCGCCGAGTTGCACCGCGCCAATTCCGATTCCCGCCCCCTCGAGCATGTCCATTTCGATATCCCCGTCAAGGTCAAAACTGACTGCTCCCAAATTGCATTTAATTTCCAGCGGCAACTTATTTCCATCGCCGTCGATCCTGGGCACCCACTTGCCGTATTCCAATTTAACGGGATAAACCAAATCGTTCTTGAATCTTATTGATATTGTTATTTCGGTAATACGAATCCTGAATTCCGGAAGCAGATTCAGTTCAAACGGCACCTGAGTAATATTTTCTTCACTTAATAAAGCGATAGAAAAGCCTTCCATGCCAGGTAAGTCGGTGGATATTTCACGGAACCATAAAAGCTTTCCCCTGACAATTAATAAATCGTCGCCATCCTCAACGGTATAATTGTCCAGGCCGATTTCGCTCAGAAGCGCCGGATCCGGCTGACCGAGCAAATGATCCGGCCATGACGGAATCGCCTTACTGAGCGGTATGTAACCCTGAATATCCATTTTCTAATATTGCACCATCATAATTTGCTAATTATACGTGAAAGCATTGACATCAATAACTGATCCCCCCATACTGGCAACTTCTACATCGACCAACGTGCCCGGTGAATTTGACGGAGTTAATACTTCTATAATATTTGCGTTGATAACTTTTAAATCAGTCTGAGGAACAACATTGGCTCCGAATCTCACCTTTGTACCTTCCGGGAAATGATCGCCGGTTATTGTTATCAGGTCATTACCCACAGCTCTACCATTATTGGGCGTAATCGATATTACAACCGGCATGCGCCTTGCAATATTGTGCCTGTTTAATACATCCAATGCTATTGGCCATTTGTTTTTTAATATTGGATCAGCCAGAAAAGCCGCTTCCAGATATTTGACAAAATTCTTGACGTCCTTCTGCGTTGTTTCCGGTTCATTCTTCAAATTCTGCAAGGCCTTCCAGATTGTATTTAAAAAGTCATCTGCAATTCCCAGCACGGGAGCATTAATCAGCCAGTTTGGCGTGCTGGCAAAGACTCCGTTGGTGGTCTCGTAAACCCATCCGGGACCATGATGTTTAATTACTACTCTATCGTAAACTTCAAGCAGGCTGTTGGCAAGAGCCCCCTCGCACTGTTCACCCAGCGGATCAGCATGACACAGCTTTACATAGTTATTGGTTATTATATTCTTTATTTCTATATTTGAATTCGTAACACAATCACCGATGACAAGGCCGCCGCCCCCCGATGTATAATAACGGTATTGAAGTATTCCGCTGCTATTTGCATGCCTTACTTTCGGAGTAAATATTGCTTCAATAAATGCCGCCCAGCCTTCCACACAAGCCGTGAATCCATTCGTTAAAGTACGGGGCCAATGTTCATAAATATAATTGTCCTCATCAAAATTGGCGAGACCGAGAATAAAACGAATGCCCATTTCCGCCAGGCTAATATCGGATTCTTCATACATTAATTGGTGGCTGATTTCATGGATAATTGTTCCTCTGTCCCACGATTGTTCTTCTTTTATGAATACATAGCCTCCGGGGGCCGAAAATGAACTGGCCAACCCAAAATCAACTATATGATCACCGCCCAAATCATCCCAGTCGCCCATTATGCAATGGAAATAATCATAACAAAAGGTCAGACCTTGTATTCCGGACCATTGTCCCTTGGTAATTTTGTGAAGGAAATATGATAATTCATACAAACACTTAAAAGCATACATAACTGCATCGCGATGCTTTTCAGTACATGACAGGATAGCCGGGAAATCAACGGAGCCGATTGATGTTTTGTCCAGATCCGGATAAGCGGATACATCGACTTTACTTTCAAAAAAGTCCATGATTGTATAACTGAGAATGGCTCCGGCATCAAGAAGATTAATAGATGCATCGCGGATTTTCATATCCAGGTTAAAAAATACATTATCCCCGGCTTCAATATCATACAAGACGCCATGTATAGCGCCATACTCGTCCGTTTGACATTCCTTCGATTTGATTCGGAAAATCAGGAAATTTTCATAAATACTGACAAAAACCCCTTTTGGAGCCGGAGCCCACACATCATATGCTGAAACCGTACCGCTGCTTCCCTGATAAGGCTGACCAAGAGTTAGTGTCGTAGATGTGGCGGTATTAGCCAGATTGACAATAGTATAACCGAATGGTTCATTTCCGATCCTTATGGTTCTGCCGATAACATCGGGATTCCAGCTTGAATTTGCGCCCGAAATAGTCGCCGATGTCGATCCATTAGCAAATGTTATTGATCCTTGGGGTTGCGTATAAGAAGCTCCATTTATCCCTTCAATTTTGTACAATACTTTTATGTGAAAATCCAAGCCGATTCGATATACCACAGGATTATTAATTGTCCCCAGTTGAGCACCTTTAAAGTCCTTGAAATATCCCGGAGTTCCGTCCACCGCCTTCCAATCCAGAGTGGACCAAAATTCGGGCATATCGGGATCGGGGTGATTCATCTGGCTGGTATGAACTCTGAAAAATATATCAATTTCATCCTCGTCAGGATCGAGTTCGGCCAACTCCTTAAGGCTCGTATTGAATGTAACACACCCGTTGGCATCGGTTGCTTTTGTTATCAGTTCGTCATCGTCGATATCATCATGGTCCATTAGATCGACAATAATATCGGGTGGTATGGATGAAAATGATTTGGTAGTCTCATCATAAATTTCGAATTTTATATATAAATCGACGAGCGATTCAATGTCCTCAATTGCGTTAATTAGCGGATGGTCTTTCCACATTTCCGGGTCGAATATTTCATTTGCCGGCATACAATTCAGGAAGGCGACCGGGAGCATTATTTGATATGCTCCGTCGGTCATAAATAGAGAGAACACATTATTCGACTCTTGATCTGTTTCGTCAATTAATCCAGCCTGGCCAATCTTGCCTCCGGCGTCAATATGTACGGCGGCCTGACCTTTCAGTATGAGGTTGAGTAATTGCTCTTCCAATTCATCTCGATTACCCGAAACAGATGACAAACTCCACCTCGTCTGCAAGACTGCCAAAGGAATATTCTTGACAGCAACGTGTATATCGGCTCGAAACTTGTCGGGATCGACATTTTGATATACGACCGACGTCATAACCGGTATGCCGGGAGGCATTTTTGTTTTCAATTGAGAAAGATATTTCGGTTCGGTTTCCAGATAAACGGCACCTCTCCCTTCGGCCACCTGGTTTATAGAGTTGGGCAGCTGCTTTCCCTTTTCTATAAAGGTAATCTGGCCGGAAACCATAGCATATAGCTGATTTAATCCGTCTTTTCCGAATTCTATTTTAAGGATTCTGTCGTTGTTGTTGTCTTTGTATGCCTTAAATTCAGTATCGTCCAGGATGTTTTCATAATATTCCTCGACATTCACACCACTGTCGGGCACGATTATCGGCATCGCGAATTTGGGCGTATTATTGACTTTATTAGCCATTTGTTTTCCCTGAATTTGTGATCATGGGCGTCCCACCTGCACGATGCTGTATCTGATATTGACTACGCCGGTCTGCGATTTAACTATCAGCTTATAATTGTAAACTTTATCCGGAGATGCATTGTCATCATAATAGCGATATTTGTTACCATCCGTCACTTCGATTGCACTGCTTAATTCCAGTGCCGCCCAATTTGATGTATCGCGTTCCTGCCTCAAAATAGTAAATTCCGGATTGATAACATCGCTTTCCCAGCCAAGCTTTATTGCAGGAAATTGAACGTCGGTTATATTTCCGTCCGCCGGCATAGGCGCTTCAACGATGTCGCCGGAAGAGATATCAAGTACAACCCACGCCGCATCCAGCCATTTCGGGGGCTCGGGAATACGGCTGTCTATTGACCGGGCCGTTATGACTTTTGACTCCCTCGAATACAGGGTTACATTATTCTCGCCGGAGTTGGCCGCAATAATAACATAGAAATGGTTTTGGTCCGGGGGAATATTATTATCTGTGAATGCATATTCAATTTGATTCTGTCCGTTAGGCACTACGGTAAAATCCTGTCCGTCGATGGCAATATATTTCATTCTTCGACAATCATCGGATAGATCCGGCGAGGTCGTCCTATATATATTAAATCCCAGCAAATTATCCGGAGATCTGGCCTTCCATTTAATAGTGATGCTGAGATCGCCTGCCGATATCTCCGTAATAACCGGCGGTTCCGGATGAGTTAGTTTCTGTATTTCGATCGGAAGCGTCGCTTCGCTCAACGGCCCGACATTCCCGATTTCAT
Organism: Candidatus Zixiibacteriota bacterium; assembly: GCA_040752235.1. Classification (GTDB taxonomy): domain Bacteria; phylum Zixibacteria; class MSB-5A5; order GN15; family PGXB01; genus PGXB01. Next base: position 14,602 of record JBFMFJ010000026.1, read on the forward strand.
CGGTCGGCCGAATTCTATAAAAGTATCTCGATTGCCCCAATCCATCCAGCGTTTCGTCCAGGAAAAGCATAAAATCGGGATTACCGGGCTGTGGGTCATTGGACCCCTGAGGCGGGCTGACGTCCCTGTCGGCGTATCGGAGATCACTTTGCAAAACGGGTGTATCGTTTAACTTGGTAAAAGCATCAACATTGTCGGGCAGCGAAGCAAGCAACTTAAGCATGTTATTGTTAAACAGGCTATAATCAGGATTTTCCGACTTTAGCATCGTTATGTCTTCGGGATTTAAATTTACCGAATTAAATCCGTTAATAAAATTATCATAATAAGCATTTGTTCTGCGGCTGGAATTGCGATTCTGAGTATCAATTAGAAATAGTGTTTGATCCATAGTTCTGAAAATGTCATACTTCACACCCGGGTCATTTGCTTTTTGCCAGCGTAAAGCAAACCATGATTTTCCATAGAAATCGGGCGCCGATGCCTTAAGCGCGGCAGCGTCTTCGAAGAATTGCTTTGCCGGAGGTTTCCTGTGGATGGCCATCACAGTACTTGGCGCCGACACGGCCCCTTCCTCGTCTTCATTATATGAATTAACGCCGATTTGACCATATCGGGTCTTATTGGGCTCCACGCCGTTTTGTATGAAAGGGGGATCGGGAAACGGCGGATTCGGAATGAATATTTCATACTCCATCTGGCCCGGGACGGTTTTAATCTGATGCGTCAGATTGAGTTCCCAATTGGAATGCAATTTATAATCAACCGCCAATCCATCATCTTGCACCGGTTTTGTCAGGACCACGGCAATATCTTTATCAATACGAGGCATTCTTTGATCGTCGGGGAGATCCACAATTTCCGGAATTTTATTCACGGAAATCCTCGAGTTTGGTCCGGCCGTGTTTCCCGTTATTTCATACTTACGCTTCGCCTGTTTCAGCCATTCGCCCGAAAGTCTATTGGAATCGACATTCAGATTCGTGTTGATTCTAAAACCGTTGTTTGTTTCTACTACATTCTGGACCGAGCCGATTATCTGATTCAGCCATCCATGCTGAAAATATACCTTAAAGCCGATTACATCCGGCGCCGCCTTATGCAATTCATCTGTCCATATCCAGCGAACGACAATTCCCGAAGCCTGATGATTCTTTAACAGACTTATATCTGCTTCTGTCAGGTTCGGATCGGAAAATTCATCCGTCGCAGCATTATAAGTAGAGAAGTCGAGGTATTTCGCACCGACTTTTTCGGGCGGTGGAGGCGGGGGCAGTTTTAACTCCATTTGAGCAATACGGCTGAAAGGACTTTTGCGCCCGAATGCATCGAGAGCAGCAATCTTATGACCATATATGCCCTTTTTTTCAATAAAGTCCTGATAGAAAATTCTTTCCCTGAGAACCTTATTGTTGCATAAGACGATACCTGCCTTTTCTATTAATTCCTGCTGATCATCGTCTCCCAAATTCACCTGTATCGGGCTGTCGTTGTTAAGGCTTACTACTTCGCCATCAGGAGTAATCCTTTGAACATAATATGAGATCGGCCCATAGGGATTTAATACATTATTGGCAATCACAGGCAAGTTCCACCTAAGTCCGGCTCTAAATCTGAACCTGACCTCGTGGCAGGTTTCGTCTTTGGTCGTCAGTCCGCCGCGTAGACAATATGATTTTAATCCGGTCGGCGGTTTTAATCCTTTGGGGCGGGTTATTTTTATACCGCAAACTGCAAATTCCAGTTTCTCCGGGATCAAGTACTCAAAATCATAATGAATTCTATATATAATTATATTCCTGCCTCTAAGTACAAGCCGGTGCATATCTTCGCCATGAACCGCCAAGACTCCTTCCTTGTCGGTGAGTCTGCATGTATCTATCGGTTGTGGATTTCCCGGTTCATAGGCGTTCAGCAACGCTTCAGGACCATCGTGCTTTATAAAAAGCTGAATTTCCTTGATTGCCTCGCCAAAGAATATTTCAATATCGGCTGGAGAATTATTAAAAAATGTCAACCCTTTTGTGACCCTGGCAAAATTAGGCTCGACATCTATCAGTTTCGGAGAATGACAGCGGAATAGAAACAGATCCTGATAAAACATATTCATAGCGAAAAGCGAATGTATCGGCTTATCGAAAATGACTTCATGTTCAAGACGCCATAGCAAACGCTCCTGTGAATTTGTCCAATCGCCGACAATCTTGTAATCATAATACTTGTCTTCATCAATATGCCTGTCAACCCAATATAGTCCGAGAATCTTGGCCACATCGACATCGAGACTTTGCATTAACAGTAAATCATATGCAGGAATGTCTATTTCCGGAGCCTGATCTGTCGTGTCGTCACATTGATTTTCTTCCAACGGGTAATCGACCAGCTTCCAGCCAACCGGGCAGCGCGGTTTTTCATCCTTTAGATTTATCAGAATTTCCTTGATTCCGGTAAAATCCTTATAAGAATAATCACTGTTACCACCGGATTCAAGACGACATAAAGCGGATGCCCAGTCTTTATCGGGAATTTTGCCGTATTTCTCCGTAACATAATCGGTCGATTTCTTGATATCTACTGGAAGAGGCAGGCCGCATTTATTATTAATGGATTCCCAGGGAAATTCTCCTTCTATTTCGCACATCCAATAGCAGAACTTGGTCAGTCTCAGCTTATCCGTATGAATCTGCAACTCGGTAATATTATAGATATTCAGTGATACTGACTTTAAAGCGATGTTTCTTGAGCTATATGATTCACTCCATATAACATTGGCGCCGCTTCTTGCGACAATTTTAAAGCTCGTCTTCGTAT